>CAYVGI010000097.1:0-18427 GCA_964451095.1 uncultured Anaerolineaceae bacterium | reverse complement strand
TGCAGCAGGTCTTCGCGCTCCTGTGCTGCCTTGGGTGCCGCCGCTGACTGGTGAATCGCAGGAATGTCTCCGTGGATGGCTTCGCCCAGGTCGTGCACCACACACATCTTCAGCACCTTGCCCATGTCCACCTCCGGGAACGCACCCTCCAGCACGACGGCAATCAGGCACACGCGCCACGTATGAGACGCGGTACTCTCCCGCTGCCCGCTGGATGTCCACGATGTGCGGTAGACATTTTTCAGCCGCTCCGTCTCCTGCAAAAACCGCAAAATACTGTTCGCTTCGTGATTGTCCACAGTCGTGCTCCCTGCCATTCAAACCCGATGTTGTCTTGGTAAACGCTAAGCGTCATCTCGCGCCTTTTTGATCGTTTCGATGTTGTGCAGCGCTGCCTGTGCCAGCGGATTCTCCGGGAATTCGTCTAACACGGCGCGGTATGCTGCTTCTGCCGCGTTGACGTTGGCCATATACAGTTGGCACGCCGCAATGTTGTTCATGTCTGTTTCCAGGAAAGACATTTTGCTGCTGTTGAAGAGTGTTAGCGCGCGATAGTCATCAACCCAGCGATTTTTTTGAAAATACGCGATGCTATCGTTGAACGCGTGTGCCGCATCCTCCCAGGCGTTCGCCTTCATCAACTTTAACCCGCGTATGTGATGCTTTAATAGGATATACTGCGGAACACGCCGCAGTATGTAAAAGAACACATAACCGGCAACGAAACCAGCCACCAGCGCCGGGAAAGTTAGGGGGGTTACGAGGGCGTTTGCAACAAGAACCCCGACGAGCGTAAAAGGGATGTAAATCGACGCGACCACCATGACCCGCCACCATGAGTATTCCCTTTTGTAAACAGGCACCTCGATTTTCCGCTCGCTCATTCGTCCGCGTCCTCCACCACCACTGTGATTTGCACATCGTCCACACCCGCTGCCCCCACCCAGTATGGGCGCACCAGTTCGTAGTTGCAGTCCCCTTCTGTGACGAAGCGCACCTCAATTCGCAGCACATCGTCCTCAACCGAATAGGATTGTACATCGTGGCGGGCGGTGCAGCCTGTGCCGGTGTTCCAGGTGCCCGCCAACACCCGCGCACCGCCTGCAAAGTCAAAGGGTTCCCGCTCCACGGGCAGCCGACACAACCCGCTGTTGTCTGCCAGGTCGTAAAAGCGGATGTGTTCTTCCGCAGTGCGCAGCACATATACCTCGCCGCTGGCGTCCAGCGCCGCCTCAAAGCAAATACCGTACATCGTGAGCAGTTCATCCGTCCACGGGTAGGTGTTTTCTGTGGCGGTGGGCGGCGGGGACGGCGTGGCAGTAGGCGGCGGTGTAGGGGTGTCGTCAGCGGCGTCTGTGGGGATGGCGGTGCTGGCGTCAGCTTGTGTGGGCGTTGCGGTCGGCGCGTTGGTAATGGGCAGTGCGCCGAATGTGGCGGTGACGCGGGCGGTCGCTGGCGGTGATGTGGCAGGCAGCGCAGCAACCGTGCAGCCCAGCGTCAGCAGGAGCGCAAACCAGGCGATGAGTTTCAAGTTTTTCACAAATGAACGCCGTAATCCATGGTAATATTAGCCTGAATTCGATAGATGCTGATTGTCCAGCACTGTGGTACCATCCACATATTATGCTGGATTCATCCGTTAGGACAAAGACTATATGCGTATTCTGGTCATCTCTGATATTCACGCCAACCTCACCGCCTTCCAAACGGTGATGGAAGACGCCAAAGGGCAGTGGGACTACGTTTGGTGCCTGGGCGATGTGGTGGGCTACGGACCAGATCCGAACGAGTGCGTGGACTTGCTGCGCAGCCTGCCGCACCTGTGCCTTGCTGGTAACCACGACTGGGCAGCACTCAACCGCCTGGACATCCGCACGTTTAACCCGGACGCACGCAAGGCAGTGCAATGGACGCAGGACACGCTGCGCCCGGATGTGGTGGAGTACCTGGAAGCGCTGCCAACCACATTTGTGATCGACAACTACACGCTGGCGCACGGCAGCCCGCGCGAACCTGTGTGGGAGTACATCCTGGAGCCGCTGATTGCCGCGCTGAACTTCACCCAGTTCGAGACGGACTACTGCCTGGTAGGGCACACCCACCAGCCCGTGATCTACGCGCAGGTGAACGAAAATGGCGACACCAAGGCAATCGCGCCCACCTACAACCGCCCGCGCTCGCTTGCAGGCAGGCGTCAGATTATTAACCCGGGCAGTGTGGGGCAGCCCCGCGACGCCAACCCCAAAGCGGCGTACGCCATCCTGGACTTAAGCACGGACACATTTGAGCACCGCCGCATCCCGTACGACATCCGTGCTGTGCAGCAGCGGATGCGCGATGTGGACATGCCAGATCGCCTGATTACCCGGCTGGAACACGGCTGGTAGCGCGTTAGCTGCCGTCTGCCACGAGCTGCACCGGTTTCAGCAGCGTCTGGTCGAACGATGCAATGTCTGCCGGGGCGGTTTGTTCCAGCGCCGCCCGCACCGCGTAAGCGTCCTCGCGCAGTTGCTTCACATTGATCGTCTGGCACACATCCGGCAGCGCCTCCAGCCACTGCACCGCCCGCAGCAGCATTTTAAGGGCACCCCGGTGGTTGCCCCGCTGGATTTGATAGTACGCCACGCCCACTTGCAGCACCGCCCGGTATAAATCCCGCACGGGACCATCCGTGTTTACCCACTGCTCCTCGAACAGGTCGTGCTGTGGGTAGAACTCGCGGTTATTAAATTTCTCCACGCCTTGCACCGCCAACGGCGGCAGCGGTTCCTCGCACTCACAGTCGAGTTGTTCGTCGCGCTGGGCATCTGGCAGGCGGGCGTGCTCAGTAATTAACGTCGGCAGCTTAGCGCTTAGCTCGTGCGGGGGCAGCGTAATATCTGCGCCGCTGCCCAGTGCCGCTGTACGGGTTGCCGCATCTGTTGCCACCGCCACCACCGGAATCCGGCGGGTTGCCGGGCTGGATTTTGGTGTCGCCGTCCAGAACTGCCAGTTGGCGGCGTCGCCATCCACCACCAGCATCACCGGGCGGTCATCGGTTAGGCGCGTGACGTAGCGCTCCTGTTCGGTGTAGTGGCGCAGCGTGAATTGTCCCGGCAGCGCAGCGGCAACATCGCCTGCCCACACAGGCGACCCTGCAATCACGATTATCAGTTCGTCTGCCATGTTGTGCCTCGCGTTAGTCGCGGTCTGCCAGGGCGTCGCGCATCCGCTCCAGCCCGGTTTTGAGCGTGTCGCGGGGGCAGGCAAGGTTCAGGCGGGCGTAGTGCTCGCCGCCCTGCCCAAAAGACGCACCCTCGTTAAGCGCGACCCTGGCGTTTTCCAGGAACCACTGCCCCGGCGGGGTGGGCAGGTTCGCGTCGCGGCAGTCGATCCACAGCAGGTACGTGCCCTCAAGTGTTGCGGTAGCCAGCCCCGGCATGTACTCCCGGATGTACGTCTGGGCGAAGTCCCGGTTGGCACGCATGTAGTCCAGCACGGCACGCAGCCACGCATCGCCGTGTTTGTAAGCAGCGAGTGCGGCAGTGGTGCCCATCATGTTCAAAAACGTGAGTTTGTACTCGCCCATTTGCGCCGTGACCAAGCCCAAGGCGCTCTCGTAGAAGCGCTGGCGCAGGTCTGGGTTTTGGATGATGGCAAACGAGAACGACAGCCCCGGCAGGTTAAATGTTTTGCTGGGTGCCATCAGCGTGATGGTATTTTGCGCGATTTCCGGCGAGAGTGTCGCTGTGGGGACGTGCTGCACATCGCCCAAAATCAGGTCGTTGTGGATTTCATCGGAGCAGATGACTATATTGTGCCGGGCGCAGACCTCTGCCATGCCCCGCAGTTCGCCCTCCGTCCACACACGCCCCACCGGGTTATGCGGGCTGCACAGCAGGAACATGCCCGTTTCTGGCGTGATTGCCGCCTCGAACGCATCCAGGTCAACCTCGTAGCTAAAGCTGCCACCCGCTGCGCCGGGTTCCAGTTCCACCCGGTTAAGCGGTGCCTCTTGCAGGGTGATGTTGCTCCAGCCTGCGCTTGCCGTGAACGGTGGGTACACGGGCGGCTGGATCAGCATGGCACCGCCTGCCGCCGTTGCCCGCGCCGCCATGTTGATGCCGATGACCACGCCGGGCACATAAACCACATCTTGCGGGTCGATGTGCCAGTTGTACAGCGTCCGCATCCGCTCCACGATGGTCGCGTTGAGTTCTGGCGGCGGCATGGTGTAACCAAACACACCGTGCTCTACGCGCTCGCGCAGCGCGTCGGTCACGGCGGCAGGGACGTGGAAGTCCATGTCTGCCACCCACAGCGGGATAACGTCGTCGCCGTAGCGATCCCACTTGGCGCAGCCAGTACCGCGCCGATCTAGCGGCGTATCAAAGTCAAATATCGGGGTTTGGGTCATGTTGGGTTTGCCCTGGGAAGACGGTGTGCAATGTCGTGCGGGGGATTATAACAGGTGGGTGCACATTTGCCCGCCGCTTGCGCCGCCACCCAAGGCACATCCTAGAATATCATCCCTCACCGTTCTTTTCCGTGCTTGCCAGCACCACCCCCACAATGAGCACCGCACTACCGACGAGTTGCAGCGTGCACGGCACCTCACCAAACTGAAAAAATGCAATCACGCCGCTGAGCACCACCGACAGTTGCAGCAGGATGCTCATGGCGGTTGCGCTGAAGAACTTTAGCCCCATGTTGATGGACAGGTGCCCGACGTACTGCGCCAGCAGCGTCACCGCGCCCACCCACAGGTATGCCACGGGTTCGTAGCCCAGCAGCGGGGTGCGCGTCATCAGCACAATGACCAGCGCGACGACACCCGCAAACACAAAGACCACCCAACTGTACAGCAGCGACGGAATCCGGTTTGATGAGCGCCGCCCGATGAGCAGGTAAATGCCAAAGCACACCGACCCCACCACGGCAATCATCACGCCCAGCAGCGGGCGCGTGCCCATGCTCACGCCGCCGCCTGTGCCCAACGTGACCACCACAACGCCGACCACCGCGAGCACGCTGCCCGTCCACATACGCCAGGAGAACACCGCCCCCAGCAGCACAATCTCCGGCACGATGACCCATATGGGCGTGAGCCGCCGGATAATCCCTGTGATGAACACGCTGGCGTATTCCAACGAGAAGAACAGTGCCGTCAGGTTGAGCGCCAGCCAAAAGCCTGCCGCCGCGCCCCACAGCCAATCTGCACGGGACATGCGCTTCAGGTCGTCACGGTACTGCCGGAACACATACGGTGCCATGGTCATGACGGTGAGCGCAAGCCGCATGAACACAATTGCCAGCGAGGGCACGCCCTGCCCCTGTGTTACCCGAATGACGATGGGCGTCACCCCCGCCGAGAAGGTGATCAGAAAGAGGATAGGTAGCGTTTGCTTCCACGTAGATGCTTCGGCGGATGGTGTTGTGGCTGCCAATGGGGAACCCCCGGCGGTTGCAAGCAAGGTCGCCCGATACTACTCCGCACACGCGCTATCGCCATGCGCCACTCAGCAACCACAAATGCGCCCCCGCCTATTCCGACGCGGCAACCACCGGCACATGCTGGAACGTGGTCACATCCACCAGCCCCATATCGCTGATGCGCAGTTCCGGGATGACCACCAGCGCCAGCAAGCTAAGCTGCATGTAGGCGTTGTTCAGCGTGCAGCCGCAGTCGCGCATTGCCTGCACCATCTTCTCAGATTTTGCCGCCACCACTTCGGCGCGTTCGCTGCTCATCAGCCCGCCGATGGGCAGTTCCACCAGCGCGAGCACGTGCCCCTGCCGCATGACAACCACCCCGCCGCCGACCTCCGCCAGCTTGTTCGCGGCAAGTGCCATGTCCTGCTCACTCGTGCCGACGACAACCATGTGGTGGCTGTCGTGTGCAACAGTGGACGCCATTGCCATGTGCCCGGTGAAGCCAAACCCGCTCACGAACCCGTTGACCACCTCACCTGTGCCGTTGTGACGCTCTACCAGCGCAATGCGCAGCACGTCGTTTTCTAAGTCAGGCATGGCGGCACCGTCCACCACGGGGAGTTGTGCCGTCAGGTGCTTGGTGGGCGCCTGGTTTTCAATCACGCCGATGACGTTGGCGGTCACGGTGGCACCGCTTGCAGCACCCTCCGCAGAGACTTTAAAGTCTTCGTCTGTAAGTTCACGCCCCATATTGACGGACGCTTTGAACTTGTCATCGTGTTGGTAGGGCGGCATATCAATCGTGAGTTTGCCGTTTTCTGCCACGACTTCCCCGTTAGCAATCACTACCTTCGCTTCAAACTGCTCGATGCTGTCCGTCAGCACCACATCGGCATAGCGCCCAGGTGCCAAACTGCCCAGGTCACGATCCACGCCGAAGTGCTGGGCGGTGTTTAGCGTCATCATCTGGATTGCCAGCACCGGGTCGCAGCCCAGTTCCACCGCGTGGCGCAGCACCCGATCCATGTGCCCCTCACCCACCAGCGTGCCCGCGTGCACATCGTCCGTGCACAGGATGTAGTTGCGCGGGTCGAGTCCTTTTTCTGTAATGGCAGTGATCTGCGCTTCCACGTCGTACCATGCGCTGCCCAGGCGCATCATGTTTTTCATACCGCGCCGCGCCCGCTCAATCCCGTCGATTTCGCGGGTGGTTTCGTGGTCATCGGCGGCACCGCCCGCAATGTACGCATGGAACGGACGCCCCAGGTCGAAACTGGCGTAGTGACCGCCCACCGTTTTGCCTGCCTGCATGGTTGCTGCCATCTCTGCGTGCATGTTCGGGTCATTGTTGAACACACCGGGGAAGTTCATCATTTCGCCCAAGCCGATAATGCCCTCCCACGTCATTGCTTCCGCCACATCCTCCGGCGTGATGTGTGCCCCCGGTGTTTCCAGCCCCGGCGCAGACGGCACACACGAGGGCATTTGGATGTAGGCGTTAATGGGCACATGCGCCGCCTCGTCCACCATCAGGCGCACGCCATCCAGCCCGAACACATTGGCAATCTCGTGCGGGTCTGCGAAGATTGCTGTGGTGCCGTGTGGCAGCACCGCCCGCACATACTCCGTGAGCGTGCACATACTGCTTTCCACGTGCATGTGCGCGTCCGTCAGCCCGGGCAGCATAAAGCGCCCGGCAGCGTCGATGACCTGTGTGCCCTCGCCAATGCAGTAGGCGGCATCCGCGCCGATGAACGCAATGCGCCCCGCCTTGATCGCCATGTCTGTGTTCGGGATGACCTCACGGGTGAAGACGTTGACCCACTGCCCGTTGGTGATAACGACATCCGCCGGGGTGCGCCCCATCGCCACATCCACTAGCTGCGGTGCCACCTCGTGCCATGCTTTGCGCGGTTGCATGTGCTGCTGCTCCTGTGCTGGTTGCAAATTTGGGGAAGTCTACCGCGCAATGGGGTAAGTTGCGATGTGATGTGTAACCAAAAACACAGTCTTAGTTTGCGTCACAGCAAGGTAAAGCAACCCCTTGCCCCATAAACGGCAAGAGCGCGGCGAGGATGCCACGCTCTTGCCCACTCACATTTTAAGGAGACGATTTCTCAAGTTTAAGTGACGGGTTCGCTCGCAAGCCACTCACGGAACTTTGCCTCTAGCCCGTCGCGCACCGTGATAAACGACGCCAAAACCGCTTCGTCGGTTCCCTGCACCGCTGCTGGGTCTGGAAAGCCCCAGTGGATGCGGGTTGCCTTGCCAGGGAACACCGGGCAGGTTTCTGCCGCGTGGTCACACACCGTAATCACTGTGTCAAATTCGGTTTGCAGGAACTCGCTCAGGCTCTTGGAGCGGTGCCCGCTGATGTCGATCCCGCGCTGCTCCATTGCTTTGATGGCAAACGGGTTCACGGTAGACGGCTGCGACCCGGCGCTGTGCACCTCATATTCGCCGCCGCCAAGTTCACGCAGCAAACCCTCTGCCATCTGTGAACGTGCGCTGTTTGCTGTGCACAGAATCAACACTTTGTTCATTATGCCACACCCCCGAGATTGAAGAAAGATAAAAAGTCATCAATGCGGGTGCGCAAGTGGTGCGCGGTGCCCATGTATGCCTGCTGCCGCGCCGCCCCCGCTTCGATTCCCGTTGCCGGCGGCATCCCCCAGTGCAATCGCTGCTGTGCCCCGTCGAACGCGGGCAGCAGTTCGCGGGCACGGTCACACACGGTAATCACATAGTCGAAGCGTTGCTGCTCAAAGTGCGTCAGCGGCTTGGCAGCTTGCTGGCTGATGTCAATGCCGAGCGAGTGCATCGCCACAATAGCGTCCTGCTTGAGTGATGTGGGCGAAAACCCGGCACTGACGGCGCTCACCTGCCCACCGGAAATTGCGTTCATCAGCCCCTCTGCCATCTGGGAGCGGGCACTGTTGTGGGTGCACAGGAACAGCACCCGCAGCGAATCCGCAGAAGTGGCGGGCAACGGTGCCGGCTCTGACAGCAGTTCTGCCCGCATCGCGTCTAGCCCTGCCCGCACGGTGGCGGTGTTCAGCGTGTAGTAGATGTCGCGCCCGTCGGCGGCGCTGCGGCGGGCAGTGACCACATCGCCCTCGCGCAGTTGGCGCAGGTGGTAGGACACAAGGTTGCTGGGCTGCCCCACCTGTGCCACGATCTCACTCACACGCATATCGGTCAGGCGGACTGCCTGCACAATCTCCCAGCGCAGGTCGTGTGCCAGCAGGCGCAGGTAGCTTAACGCCTGCGAGTCTTTTTGCGTCATGTGGTGCGGTTCCCCCTCAAAAAATGAATCAATTTGTTTTTGTATATCGTGTCGAATGGTAATGTACTCGATTATGTTGTTGCTGGCAATCCTGAGAGCGCATTAAACTTACAGGCACATCCACAGCAAATGTGCTTAACAGCAGGAGCGAGCGAATACCATGCAACTTCCCATTGACGGCACCCTGCGCCCATTTGTGCCGCTGCGGGCGTTCCGGGTGGCGCACAACCTGCCCGATGACTTCGGGCTGGCGGCGCTGCAACCCAAAACACGCCCGAACCTGGGCAGCATAGACCGGGCAGGCGACGCCCTTAACACCGTGCGCGACCGGGTGGTTGCCGGGGTGCCCACCGATGTCCCTGCCACGGACTTGCCGCAGAAAGTGCCCATGCTGGCAGCGCTCTTCGAGACGGAACTGTACCGCATCAACGACCGGGTGGGGCTGCGCGACGAGGAAATCGCGTTTGCGGTGGGGGGCTTCGGCGATGTGTGCAGCGCGGTGGCGTTCGCGCTGCTGCGGGCACGGCTCACGCGGACAGCGCCGCCGCCATTTGAGCAAATCTATGGCGAGTGGCTGTTCAGCACGGTGCAAGTGAGTTCGGTGCCCATCGGCTACACCCACGGTGATGCGCAGTGGGCATTACACCCGGTGAGCCACGCCTACGGGCGGGTGGGGTTCGTGGTGCAAACACCGCACGGGGCGCATTACGTGCAGGACAAAACACTCGCTTGCCCGGCAGAGGGCTACATGGCGTCCCTGCTGCGCGATGTGGCACAAAAGTTGGCAGAACAGGCGAATTAAACTCGTTTTGGGGTGGCAAAGTTTAGTACAATGTGACGAATTGGGATTATGCCTGCACTTTAGGAGAAATAAATGGTTAGCAAATGGAACCTTGCGAAGGACGCCTCCGAGGCGGACAAAATTATGGTGTTCAGTGGTGGCGCGTGTAATATCCGTGATGCCAGTGGCAATTTACTGCGCAATGCGGAGCGCGACGACATCAACAACTGGCTGACCCGCAACGACATCCTCTTCTACGACCCGCAAATCCACCCGGACACACACGGTACCACCTACGACTACGACGTTCACCAGCCGTTGGAGGTCGCCGCCCGCAAAAACGCCCGCGTCAACCTGTTCGAGATCAGCCCGCGCACATTCGGCGGCGCAACGTCACTGGAGATTGCATTTGACGAGTTCCGCCACCACGACCCGACGATTATCTTTTTCTCCGATGGCAACAGCGATGAAGACATCATCCCCGCCCACTCCACGGACGGCTACCCGCTGTTTGCCCCCTACGGCATCCACGACAGTGACGCTGCCCGCATGACCCACTACCGCGAGTTCATCAAGACGGGCAACCGAATGCGCCGCTACCTGATGTACTTCGCAGAAGACCTGAGTGCGCTGACGATCACATTTGGCGAGCAGGCATTCGAGGGCGACATTGTCATCGGTCCGACGCGCCTGCACGCGGCAGATTTCTTCCGGGCGATTGTGCGGGCAGCGAGTGGACACCGCACCATCCTGAACTTTATCGGCGGGGACGCAGCACGCGACGAAAAGGGCTACCCCATTTTCATCGCGCCGGAGAACCCACGCCCGGCAGAGCTAAAGTCTTCGCTAGACCAGTACGTGGACGAGGCAAATGCGCTGCGCCGGGCAATTGCCGAGCTGGTTCGCATCAATGTGTTCTCTCGTGTGGTGTACACGCAGCGCTCCGCAATAGAGTCTTTGAAGGACTTATTGCAGATTCGGGGTGTCCGCAAGGACTTTGTGAGCTAGGCATTGGCTAGGGCACGGGCGCAAATACGTCGCGTGCCGCGTAGGTCATGCCCACGAGTCCCGGTCCGGTGTGGGCACCCACCAGCGGCGTAATCGACGTATCTGGCAGGAAGTCACAGTCAAAGCGCTGGATCATCAGGTCACGCAGCACAGACGCCATCTGCGGATTGTCCGCGTGTTCTACCTGCACGCGCAGCGGTGTGTCCTCGCCCAGTTCCCCGGCGATGATGTCTACCTGTTTAACGAGTGCCTTGCGCATCGTACGCACCGTGGCGATGCTCTCGATGTTGCCGCCCGTGTGTGTCATGCGCAGCACGGGCTTGATGTTGAGCATGCTGGCAGCGAAGCCCTGTAAGTGGCTCGCCCGCCCGCCGTGCACCAGGTAGCGCATGGTATCGGGGCTAAAGATAATCGTGGTTGCCCTGCCGACCTGCTCTACCAGTTCGACGATTGCCTGCCGTTCCCAGCCAGCGGCGGCGGCGCGTGCTGCGGCTTCCACCATGTAGCCCAGCGAGCCGGAGATGTGGCGGCTGTCAATCACGGTGATGTGGGTGCCGGGCGTTTCCTTCATGGTGCGCTCTGCGCCCAGGCGTGCCGCGTTGTAGGTGCCGCTGAGCTGTGCCGACATGTGAATGGAGATAATATCCGGGTCTTGTTCGGCAAGCTGTGTGTACACCGCCTGGAAATCTGCCGGGGAGGGCTGTGAGGTGGTGGGGAAGTGTCCCGAGGTGCGCAGCAGATGGTAAAACGCCTCAGATTGAATGTCCACGCCGCCTTTGTAGTGCGCGTCCCCCACTGTAATCGTCAGTGGCACGACGTGCACTGCCAACCCCTCCAGGCACTCCGCCGCGATGTCGATGCCGTTATCCGTAATAATTTGCATAATGCCCGCTCCTGCGATGTCAGCGTTATGTCTCTTTATGAAGAAGGTAAATTTCATGCCATTCTAACACATGGCTCACAGGCGCTGCGGATGTTAGTCTGCCGTTAATGTGCGGGATGCAGGTTGCACGCGCCGCCACCAATTGCATCCCCCTGGTTTGGCGGTATGATTGGGGCGATTTGTTTTTGTCGGGGTGCAGCACACCCCATCCAGCGGACAGCGCCAGCGTTGTCCCTACAGAGTGCGACGATGCGAGGTGTAGGGACGGGGGTTGCCCCGTCCGCGACCCATGTGCTGCCGCCCCACCCATCACATGCCAAACCGGGACGCCCATGGACAAACATCGCGTTTACGTCACAACCGACCTGACCGACTTCAGCCTCAAGCTGCTGCAAGATGCCCACGACGTGGAACTCGTGCAAAGCTCCCCGCGCACCAAGTTCGTCCGAGAGCACATCCGCAGCGCCCACGCCATCATCGCCCGCGACGACGTTGACCTCTCCCGTGAGGTCATCTGCCTGGGCGAGCACCTGCGCATCATCGGGCGCGTCGGCGCGGGGCTCAACGGCATTGACATCGACGCGGCGACCGAGCGCGGTGTGCTGGTGATGCACACGCCGGGCACCACTGCCATTGCTGCGGCAGAACACACCGTTTTGCTGATGCTGGCGCTGGCGCGGCGGCTGCCCGTGGTGCACAACAGCATGAAAGAAGGCTGGTGGCTGCTCGACCGGGCACGGCAGGCGGGCACACAGCTCTACAATAAGACGCTGGGCATCGTCGGGTTGGGGCGCGTCGGGCGGGAGGTCGCCGCCCGCTGCGCGGCGTTCGGCATGGATGTGCTCGCCTATGACCCGTACATCGTAGAGGAACAAACCACCGAACTGCGCGTCACGCTCGTCGGGCTGAAGGAACTGCTCGCCCGCAGCGACTACGTGAGCATTCATGTGCCCATCACGCCAGACACCGAAACGTTGTTCGACGCCGACCTCATCGCGCAGATGAAGCCCGGCGCTCGCCTCATCAACGCTGCTACCGGGCGCGTGTGGGACGAAGCAGCCGTTGCAGAGGCGGTCAGCAGCGGGCACCTGGCGGGTGTTGCCGTGGATGTGTACGTGCAGGAGCCACCGTATAGCAGCCCGTTGGTGGGGGCAGATAACGTCGTGCACACCCCGCACATCGGGGACAACACCCTTGAGGCGACGCAGGACATTTCCATACAAATCGTGCAGCAGGTGCTCGACGCGCTGCGCGGCATTGACTACCGCAACTCCGTGAACATGCCGCTGCTGCCGGGTATGCGCTACGAGGACGTGCGCCCGCTGCTGCTGCTGGGCGAGCACGTCGGCACGTTGCAGCACGCGCTGGCACGCAGTCCCATCCGGCGGGTAGCGGTAGAAACACGCGGCGAGGAAATGGACGGCATGGTCAAGCCGCTGACGGTTGCCATCCTCAAGGGGCTACTGTCGCCCATCCTCAGCGAGGCAGTGAGTTACATCAATGCGCCTGTGCTCGCCGCAGAGCGCGGGCTGCACGTCACGCAGACGAAAGGGCTGCGCGTGGCAAACTACGCCAACCTGCTAAGCTGCCAGGTGGAGTGGGAAAACGGCGTCGAGATCGTGATTAGTGGCACGCTGCTGGATAGGCGCGAACCGCACATTGTGCAAATCGACCAGTACCCGATCAACTTTGTGCCGCGTGGGCGTTTGCTGCTCATGGGCAGCCACGATAAACCCGGTGTCATCGGGCGGGTGGGCACGCTGCTGGCGTCTAACAGCGTGAATATTGCAAGCTGGTACACCGGGCGCTCATCGCCGGGCGGTCACACCCTGACGGTGCTCAGCCTGGACGAAGCGCTGCCCGACGATGTGATGAACGCGCTGCGCGACCTGGAATTTGTGCGCCACGCTGTGCAGGTGCAATTGTAATGCCAGGTCAATCCCTACAGGGTAGGGGCGTAGGGCGCTATGCCCCCACGGACGCCAAAACGTGGGCATGGCGTGCACTAGACGCGCTGCTGCTCACCCTGCTGGCAGTATATGCCTACGCGGGCGTGCCGGGGGTGCCCTTCCACGGGGATGAGGGGATGCAGGTGTACGCCACACGAGACTACCTCACCGCGTTTGTGGAGCGCAGCCCCGCTGACCTGCTCACCAACCCGCCCTACACGATTGACAGCCGCCCGCACCTGCGCCTGATTAACGGCAGTGTGCAGCGCTATGCCGCCGGGTTTGTGCTGTACACGGTGCGCGGTCACAACGAGGGCGACCTCCCCCTGCCGCCCGGCTGGAACTGGGGGCTAGACTACGCCGATAACGTGGCGGGGGGCTGGCTGCCCAAGACGAGCGTATTGCACCCGGCACGGTACGTCTCCACGACGTTTTTTGTGCTCAGCATCGGGGTGGTGTTTGCGTTGGGGCGTGTGCTGGGCGGGCGTGCTGTGGCATACCCGGCGGCGGTGCTCTACGGGCTAAACGCCGGGCTGCTGCTCAATGTGCGCCGCGCCGTCATGGAGGGTTCGTCGCTGCTGTTTGGGCTGCTGGCGGTGCTGGTGGCGGCGCTGCTCGCCCGGCAGATTGCACACGGGCGGTTTCCGCGCCTGTGGTGGTGGGCGGCACTGGTGCTGGCAGGCGGGTTAGCACTCGCCAGCAAACACAGCAGCGCGATTTACCTGGTGGGGGCATGGCTGTGGGTGTTCGCTGCGGCGGTCATCACGGGGGCGGCAGCGCGGCGGGTGCGCCCGACGTTGCAAGTAACCGGTGCGCTGGCAGTGACGGGCACTGCCGCCATTGCACTGTTCATTGCGCTTTCCCCCGCCCTGTGGAATGACCCGCCCGCCCGCCTGGGTAACCTCATTGAGGAGCGCGGGAAAATCGTGGCGGTGCAAATCAGCATTGATGAAAACGCCCCCATGCCGTTACAGCAACGGGTCGGGGCGCTGTTCACGGAACCGTTCGGCGCAGCGCCCATGCACTACGAGTTTAGCTACTATGCAGACGCGGCACCGATTGCCGAGCAAATCACCGGGTATGAGCGTGCAGGTGTGGCGGGGCTGCCCACCCATGCGGTCATCGGCGTCCCCCTGACCGCGCTGCTGCTGCTGGGCATTGGGGTTGCTGCACGGCGGGCGCGGGCAAGCACAACGGATGCCGCCCAGCTAACTGGGCTGCTGCTGTGGTATGGCGTCACGGCGGGGGCGCTGCTGTTTAACCCGCTGCCGTGGCAGCGCTACTACCTGCCGCTTATGGCGGTGGCGGTGCTGCTGGCGGGTGTGGGGGCACGGGCGGTGCTGCTGTGGATTTGTCAACAATTTCCAACACAAAACCGCCAATCTGCTGTTGCGGCGGAAAGCGTTGTCCGTCAGACTAAATGACAGATAATGAAGCAGCAGGCGGTTGCTTGTTCGCGCCCAAACAGAAGCACAATAAAAGGACAACATTCCATGCGGCAACTGGTCGTCACTACCACGGCACTGGCACTGGCGCTCGTACTGGCAGCGTGTGGTACAGGCAGCGGCGTTCCGCCTACCGCAACGTCCGCACTAGACCCTAACCTGCCCACGGCAGAACCCGGCGAGGTGAACTTGAACCCGTTCGCCACCCCCGTGAACCCGCGCATCAGCGAGACGGAAAACCCTGGGCTAGACCTCACCTTGCAGGCGATTGGTGCCCCTGTGACCATCGTTCCAACCGGGCAGCCCCCTATTGAGCCGTTTGCAGGCGTGGCAGGCGATGTTGATGTGCCGCCGCCGGGCGTGCGCGTGACCTCTGTGCCGGTGGAAGCGGATGACGAGGTGCCGCCGCAGGAGGGACCCTACGAACTGGTTGAGCTGCTCCGCGCTGGCGGACCGACAGGCAACCTGCTCACGATCCAGTTTTTGCCCGATGGCAGCATCATCATCAACGATGAGTTTGCCCGCAACATCGGTCCGCAGGGCATGGGCGAAGTGCAGGCGCTGTTGGATGAGTTCGACGTGTTCGGCACGCAGGGCATCTTCCGCGCCACCATCCCGAACCCGGACGACTACCTGTATAACCTGCGTGTGGTGCGGGCAGGCTCTAGCAAAACCATCCAGGCGGACGATACGCTAATACCCACCGACCTGGCGCTGCTGATTGATCGGCTGATCCGCATTGCAGACGGTGGCTCCCAGCCGCCGCCACCGCCGCCCCCGCGCACCACACCCGCCACACCGGAGGGCTAGCCCGCTGCTTACGCGCCCATGCCCTACCCCTTTGCGTGGATATGCGTTAGGATTCTGTGCCGAATAGCAACTGCACAGATGTTGGGGAAGTTTGCTGATGAGATGGAACACTTTGCATATCCCGCGTACGCTAGCGCTAACGAGCTTACTGCTCACGCTGGCGTGTTCGCTCACCCTACCCGGCGATGACGCCGCCCCCGTGCCGCAACGTGACGCGCAAACGATGGACGGGCTACCTACCATCGCGCTGGCGTCCCCGTTGGACGGCGCGATTTACCTGGAGGGTGTGCCCGTAAATGTGATGGCGCGGGTGGAAAACGCCGGCGAGGACATCGAGCGGGCGGAAATCCTGGTAGACAACGAAATTGTCACCACACTGCCCCAACCGAACCCTGCTGGTGCCCCCGTGTTCTCCGTCGCACAAAGCTGGATGGCTGAGGGGCTGGGCACCCGGCAGATTACCGTGACCGTGTTCCGCAGCGATGGCAGCAGCACGTCCTCGCCCACCAGCACCGTTCAGGTGATTAGTACCGACCCGAACGCCATGCTCATGTTGCAAAACGACGCCAACGATGCAGAATCTGGCGGTGGGGGCTTGGTCGGCAACATTGTGGGGCGCGGCGGCGGCAACAATGCCGCTGAGGATGCCGACACCGAAGCGCAGGAGCAGGCTATGCCGGAACCCGACGATAACCAACCTGACGAACCAACAGACCCACCGCAACCCCCCACGGATGCGCCCACCAGTACGCCCGCGCCCACCAGCACGCCCGACCGTCCCATTGCAACCATTTTAGTGGGGGCAAATGTGCGCCAGGGACCGAGCACCGAGTTCAATGTGATTGGCAATTTCGCGGCGAACACCGAAACCGATGCGCTGGCGGTCACGCCCAACGGCGAGTGGTTTAAGGTGCGTTACTACAACGCGGAGGGCTGGATTTTTGGTGACCTGGTGCAGGTGAGCAACACTGGCGACCTGCCTACAGACGCCGGACCGCCCCCCCCCACGCCCATCCCGCCTCCCCCCACCCCAATCCCAGTGCCTAACACGCCCGTACCGCGTAATGTGAACCTGCTGTTCGATGGCTCTACGTCGATTGAGCCGTACCCGCCGGAGTGCGACGAAACCATGTCCATCCGCGTGCCCGTGCGCAACGACGGCTCCGAGGAGATGGGGTCAAGTGCTGCGCTCATCGTGCGCGACACACACGTTGACAGCGGCGTCACAACGGAGACATCGGCACCCATCCCCAATCTCGGTCCGGGCGAGACCCGCACGATTGAGGACATCTTCCTGACGATTGACACCAACTTCGACTCCACCCACCGCATTCAGATCATCCTCGATGCGAACAATCAGATCGAGGAGACAAACGAGGACGATAACCGCTCTCGTGAGGATGCACTGGAATACACGCTGGAGCGCGGCGGCTGTTAGATTGCGTGAGCAGGCGATGAGGGCGGCACCCGTCGCCCCGCCTTTACACTATTTTTATAAGCGCCCGAAATCTGCCTCTGTTATCATTGACGATATTGTGGGTCTGCGACGAGATGTGGCGCAACCGTGGATGCGATCATTGAGGCAAAACAGGAACAACTGAACGAACGGATGCAGCGCACGTCGCTGGATGCACTGCGGGCGGTTGCCCGAATGCAGGATCGCCCGGTGCCATTCCTCACCCATGTGGGCGGCTGGACGGCGATAATTGGGCAGGTGCGTTATCAAATTCCCATCACAGGCGACCTTTCCACCCGTTACGACCCGGCAATGCAAGCGCGTGAGTACGTGCTCACCGGGGCAGATGGCGTGTCAGTATTCACCGATACGGTTATCCAGCGCGACGGCATGACCGACCTCACACTGGTGTACAACGCCATGAGCCACACCCACACGCCCGTCATCAGCCAGGATTATGTGCTGGACGAGTATCATGTCGTGGAGGCACGCGCAGCGGGCGCGTCGGTCGTCGTGCTCACATCGGGCATTGTGCCCCCGGCAAAGCTGCGCTCGCTGACCTCCGCTGTGCACCGCAACCGCATGACCGCCGTCGTGACGGTGTACACCATGGAGCAGCTACAAACCGCGCTGCAATGGTCACCGCAGGTGATCGGCTTGGCGGGCAGCAACCCCGCAGACTATCAGGTTGACCCGGACTTTGTGCAGCGCATGATGGACTGCATTCCGCGTGGGCAGCGTGTGATGATTTGCAGCCCCGTTCGCCTGCTGGACGATGTGTGCCGCATTGCGGGCATGGGCGTCCATGCCATCACTGTCGCAAAAGACTTGCTGCTGAACCGGGGTATCCGGCAGGAGATCATCGAGACGCTGCACGGCACCGCCTAGCAATGCCCCGTGTTTACCGCTTCTGGAAGCCCTACGATGTGCTGACGCAGTTTACCGACCGTGACGGACGCCCCACGCTGGGCGACTACATTAACGTGCCCGGCATCTACGCGGCGGGGCGGCTAGATAAAGACAGCGAGGGGCTGCTCCTCCTCACCGACGACAACCGACTCAAAACCCGCTTGACTGAGCCACAGTACGCCCACCCGCGCACCTACTGGGTGCAGGTAGAGCGCATCCCAAACGCAGCCGCGCTCAAACAGCTAGCACAAGGTGTCGAAATTAAGGGCAAGCGCACCCGCCCCGCGCAGGTGAGCCTGCTGCCACAACCACCAGATGTGCCCCCGCGCCCGGTGCCCATCCGCCACCGCAAAAATGTGCCCACCGCCTGGCTAGAACTCACGCTAACGGAAGGGCGCAATCGGCAGGTGCGGCGCATGACGGTGGTGGGCAGCAAGAAGATGGCGAGCTTCGACGACGTGAACAAGGATCTGGTGCTCTACGATCAG
>CAYVGI010000096.1:0-18960 GCA_964451095.1 uncultured Anaerolineaceae bacterium | reverse complement strand
CTCTCTGACCCGTTATAAATCCTCAAATTTCAAATTCTAGCTGCGGAATGTGCGGTTAAATGGTTTGTATTTGGCAGAATGCAACAAAAAACGTCAGGGTTCTCTTGCGCACCCCAACGTTTTTCATAATTCTTTGGTTAAATGGGTTAGAGCAGGGGTTGGTTACACCTCTACCTTGCGCATCTCCTGGATGGTGAGCACCAGCAAAACGGCAGAGATCACCAAATAAATGATCGTGAAGCTAATCCACGGAGAAACCACCGGGATGGTGCTGCCATTGCTTAGGGTCAGTTGCGTGAAGCCAATCTGCTGTTGGTTCTCGATGAACTGTTTGGTTTCCCAGGCGGTGAGCACCGGGTTCATGCTGGTGAAGATCTGCTGCATGTACGTCATCACCACGTCTACCAGCGGGTATGTGCTGCCCAGCCAGCGCTGCAAGCCCCCCACAACCAGCCCCATCACAAACGGAACAGCAAACGCCCCCACCAGCGCCACTGTGTACGTCCGCACACTAGCGGAAAGCGTGCGTGGCGCGGCGGCGCTGAAGTAGATGCCTACCGTGCCCAGCGCGATTGCCGTCACAGTGAGAATCACAAACGCGATGATGACCTCTGCCTGGCTCACCCCGCCAAACAGGAACGCCAGGCTTTGCAGCGGGATTGCCGCCAGCAGCAGCAGCAAAATATAGCTCAAGGCGCTTTCCAGCTTGCCAATGACAAACGATGGGCTGGCAAGCAGCGTCGTGCGCAGCAGATCATAGGTTTGCCGCTCGCGCTCCCCAGTGATGGCACCTGATGTAAACGCGGGCGCGATGAAGATGATGAGCAGCATCTCCACGCCCACCACGCCAATGAACAGCAGTTCGCCTGCCCGCCCGGCAGACGCGCTAGACCCATTGCCGATGAGCGATGTAAATGTGAGGTACGCCAGTGCCATAAAGCCGCTCATCAGCCCCAGGTACACCGTCAGCACGATAAACGCCCGCATCCCGCGCATTCGCCCGCGCAGTTCCTTCAGCATGACCGGGTTCGTGCGATACGCCCGCACATCCGCCGCCGCGATGATACCCGCTACCAGCGCCGCTAGCACTGCCACCAGCGCCAGCGTGTACCCAAACACAATCGCCAGCACCACATTGGCAACGATAAGCAGCCAGATGGACACAAAACCCCAAACCTCGCGTGCCATCAGCCCCACCATCACCACCAGCAGCGCACTCATGTTCACCATCATCAGCATCATCGTGATGGCAAGCGCGGTGTCTGCGCCGCCGCCAAACCGGAACAACGTCACCGATTTCACCGTGGGCAGCAAGCTCATGCCCAGTCCTTGTGCGATGCTCACACCCAGCGCCACAAACAACAGCAGCGCGTGTATCACCGCACCCCAGCGCAGCACCGCCGCCGCCTTCAGGATGCGTGCTTCACGCGGCGTCATCGCCTCCTGGGGTTCCGGCACCCTCTGAACTCGATTGTTTGTCATCGTACAACCTCAGCCTATACACAAACGGGGATGCGTGTGCGTCCCGCTACCGTTGATTATACACATCACACGTCAATCGTGTGGGGCGCATTGCGCGGGTGCCCACGCTGAGGGCAGGCTTTCTAGTTTCAGAATTCTCAGCAATTGAGTCAGGAAAATGTGAACCGTCCCATAGGTGTGCGTGCCGCAGCTTTCCCACCCCACCTGATCCAAACCCTCCAGCATAGTTGGTTCCCCTAATCAATCACAGCGGCACAGCGAATCACCCGCCGCGCCGCTAACAAGGAATCTCCAGAGGCAACCCCTATCGCATCGTCAGCGCCATCGCCGCCTTCTGCACGTGCAAGCGGTTTTCTGCCTCATCGTACACCACACTCTGTGGACCGTCGATCACACTGTCTGTCACCTCGATGTTGCGGTCTGCGGGCAGGCAGTGCATGTAAATCGCGCTGTCGTTTGCCAGCGCCATGCGGCGGTCGTCCGTAATCCAGTCCGTGTATTGCCTGCCAATCGCGGCGGACTCGTCATTGTCTGTGGTGGTCAGCAGGGCACCCCAGCTTTTCGGGTAGAGGATGTCCGCGTCCTTGAAACCCTCGTCGAAGTCGTCGAACACCTCGAAGCTGCCGCCATGCTGCTTCACATTGTCCTTCGCCTGCTCCACAATATCTGGCATCAGCTTGTACTCCGGCGGACGGGTGAGCCGCACGTTCATGCCGAAGCGCGTCATCAGCAGCACCAGGCTCTGCGGCACACTGATGGGCTTCTGGTAGCTGCTGGCATACGCCCAACTCACGTTGATTGTCCTACCACGCAGGTTGCGCCCAAACTTTTCCATGATGGTCATCAGGTCTGCCAGGATTTGGAACGGGTGGTACACATCGCACTGCATGTTGAGCACGGGCACGCGGCTTGCCTCTGCCACATCCCGGATGTACTGATTGCCCTCGCCCCAGTCCACCTGCCGGATGGCGATGCCGTCTGTGTAGCGCCCGATGATCTCGCCAATTTCCTTAGCGGTGTCCCCGTGGCTAATCTGCGTGGTGCGGCTTTCGATAAACTGCGCGTGCCCGCCAAGCTGCGCCATGCCCGCCTCAAAGCTAACGCGGGTGCGCGTGCTGCTGAAGAAGAACAACATACCCAGCACACGGTCGCGCAGGTAGGCGTGTGGTTCGCCCATTGCCCGCTTGCGCTTGAGGTCCCAGGCGATGTCTAACAACGTTTCAACTTCTTCTTTTGTCCATTCTTGCGTCGTGATGAGGTCACGATTGCGTAAGTCGGTTTGCATGAGTGCGCTCCTGTAAGTGTCAATCAGTAAACAGCAAGCGATATTACTGCGGAAAGGGACAATCGGCAACGGAGGTGGGGGGTAGGTTGTGAGGGTTTGGGCGCTGTGCTATATTTCTACGGCATTGGCATTTTGTGTAACCAGACGTGTGAAGAGGTCATGATGCGCGGTCGTTCCGTCGGCTTTATCATCCTGAATGTGGTTGTCTCCGCAGTGGTGGCGCTGGGTCTAATCCAGGTACTGCCATCTGGTGGGGAGGGGTCTAGCATCCAAATCGCTACCGTGGAGATTCTCGTTACCACCACGCCCGACCCCGACGGCGACGCGACGCGCATCGCGTTTGCCGCCCAGGGCACCGTAGACGCCCAGCTTGCCACCTTTGAAGCAACTGCCCTACCGCAGGTGCAGCTCCCCCCGGATGTTGCGGCACAGGTTAGCGGCGCAACCGTTGACCCAGACACACTGGCAGCAAACCCGGAGCTTGAGAGCACGGTTAGTGCGCTGCCAGATGGCTGCGTGCTGCACGAGGTGGCAGAGGGCGAAGCGCCGTTCACCATCGCTGAAGCGTACGGTGTGAGCGGTGCGTCCATCATGACGGTGAACGGCTTAACTGAGGAAACCGCAACACTGTTGCAAATCGGTGATGTGCTGATTGTGCCGCTGCCAAACTGCCCCATAGAAGAACTGCTAGCGGCGGTCGGCACGCCCGCGGTCACGGAAGAAATTGTTGTGACTGAGGAGATCACCGAAGCGGTGACGGAGGAAGTACTCGTGGCGGCGGCATTGACAGAAGAAGTTGTCGCTACGGAAGAAATCACCGAGGAGGCAACGGAAGAAGGCACTCCAGCAGCGACCGCCACGCCCACCCCAACGCGCACCGCAACACCCACGCCTACCCGCACGCCAAACGTCGCCGCGACTGCGGTCACGGCGCAGCTAGAAATCGTGGAGTTCGTCAGCCCTGGGGACATCACCACAGAGGGCGTTTCGATTCTCAACCGGGGCAGCGTCGTGGACATCACCGACTGGACGCTCACGGACGCGCAGGGCAACGAGTTTGTCTTCCCGGAGCAGCGCCTGTTCACCAACGGCAGCATCACCGTGTTCACCCGCGCCGGGGAGAACACCCCGGTCGCGTTGTTCTGGGGGCGCAGCACAGCCGTGTGGGGTGACGACGGCGACATCGCTACGCTGACCGACGCAGCAGGGCGTGTGCAGTCGTCCGTGCGCGTTGCAGGCGAGTAGAGACGACGACCATGTCTAGTGATTTACACGGTTACTTCTCGCCCGTAGAGCAGGCAATCCGCCGGGCGATGCAAGAGGGGCTTTTTGATAACCTGCCGGGCACGGGCAAGCCGCTCAACCTGAACGGCGACGACGACCCGAACACACCCGATGACCAGCGCCTCGCCTACAAGATCATGAAGGACAACGACATCGCGCCAGAGTGGATGATGCTAGGCGACATGCTCACGCAGCAGCAGGCGAAAATCCGGGAAGAACTGGCGAAGGGGCTGCGGGCGTACCAGGGCGCACTCCACGACGCAGACCAGCAGGGCAACATCGGCAGGCGTGCCCGCGCCAACGCCACCTGGAACCGCCTGTTGGGCATGTTCCAAGAGTTGATTAACCAATACAACCAGCATGTGCTTGTATACAACCTGAAGGTGCCACCGGGCATCGCCAAGCGGCACTATCTCGACCTGGAACGCGAAATCGCGCGGATCGAGAACCGATCTTAGTCCATCCCTGCCGCTTCTAGCGTAACACCCTGCCGGAACTGAAGCTCATATAGGTGCGCGTACAACCCGCCGGGCTTGCCGATGAGTTCGTCGTGGGTGCCAAGCTCCACCAGATTGCCCTTGTCCAGCACGGCGATACGATTGGCAACCCGAATCGTGCTCAGGCGGTGGGCGATGATGATGGTGGTGCGCCCTTGCATCAGCCGGGCAAGTGCCTCCTGCACTTCGTTCTCACTTTCGCTGTCCAAGCTGGATGTCGCCTCGTCCAGCAGCAAGATGCGAGCGTCTTTCAAGATCGCACGGGCGATAGCCACCCGCTGACGCTGCCCACCGCTCAGGCGCACGCCGCGCTCCCCAACGATGGTCTCGTAAGCATCTGGCAATTCTGTGATGAAGTCATGGGCATTGGCAGCTTGCGCCGCAGCAATAATCTCGTCCTCAGTCGCGTCCAGCTTGCCGTAACGGATGTTTTCCGTGATGGTGCCGCCGAACAAGAGTGTCTCTTGCGGCACAATGGCAATTTGATCGCGTATGCTCTTTTGTGTGACGGTGCGCAGGTCGTGTCCGTCAATGCACAAGCTGCCGTGGGTGGGGTCATAAAAGCGCGGGATGAGGTTGAACAGCGTGGACTTACCCGCCCCACTAGGACCGACCAACGCGACGATCTCACCGGGGGCAATATCGAGGTCAATGTTGTGCAATACCTCGTGTTCGTCCTCATAGGCGAAGCTCACATTGTCGAACGTGATACGCCCGGCAACGTTCGGCAGCGGTTGTGCATCTACCGTGTCTGTTATATCGGGTTCTGTGTCCATGATCTGGAAGACACGGCGCGTTGCGCCCAATGCCTCCTGGAACTGTGTATACAGATTCACCAGCGACCCGAACGCCCCGGCGACTGTTAGACCGTAGATGAGAAAAGCAATCAGTTCACCGCCCGTCAGCCGCCCGGCGAGCACCTCCCGCCCGCCGAACCACAACACCAGCGCCAGGCTACCAAACGCAAAGAACGCAATGATAGGACCGAACAGCGAACGCACCCGCAGGACACTCACCGCCGCCTGGAATGCCTTGTCAATCGCGCTGTCGTAGCGCTTCCCCTCGTACGGTTCGCGGGCAAAGCTCTTTACGATGCGGATGCCCTGCAACACCTCATCAACCACAACAGTTGCCCCAGCAAGCTCATCCTGAACCTGCGTGCTGGTGCGGCGCAGCCACGCCCCAAACAACGCGCCCAGCACACCAATGATGGGCGTGAGCACGAGGATAAACAGCGTCAGGCGCAGGTTAATTACCACCATGATGACAATCGACCCTACGGCAACAAACAACTGCTGCAACAGTGTATTGATGTTGCTTGTGAGCGCCGTCCGCATGATGGTTACATCGCTGGACAGCCGCGACACCAGTTCCCCCACGCGGCGCTGGCTGAAAAAGCCCAGCGACATGCCGAGCAGGTGATGGTACAGGGTCTGGCGCATGTCCATGGCGATGCGCTCGCCCACATAGTTCAGGTTATAGTTTTGCAGCAGCGTGGTTACGGAGCGCACAAAGAACACAATCAAAAGCCCTACCGTGATCTGGTTGAGCAGTTCTCGGTCGCGTTGCTCCAGCACGGAATCCAATACGCGTTGTATGACCGCCGGGAAAACCAGGCTGAGCGCCACACTGAACAGCAGCATCAGCAGGGCGAGTGACAAACGAGATCGATAGGGCGCGAGGTATGCCAGCATCTTGCGCCAGTTGACGGGATAGTCCGCATAGAGTGATTCGTCGGGCAGTTCGGGGCGGTCTGCGGGTCGCCCGCGTCGTCTTCCAAACATGAGGTCGCTTTCGCTTTAGCTAACAGAGCACGGACATTGTATGTGAGCAGGCACCGGGTCATCAAACGCTGCTCACAACACTGTTATGTGCCTGTACGCGGCCGGAGCGAATTTGTTGCTGGATGGGGTCATGACATCCACCAGGACGGGTTCTTGTCAGTGCCGCTGGTCGTGGTCAGCCGCCGAACATCGCTGCCCAACGATCACTCACCGATGATCTGACGGGGGGCATCCAATGCCAGCTTGGGGAAGTAATTCGCGTTCCACAACCCAAAACGCGCACACTCCACACACACATCACTGGGGCTATCGAACGCCGTGAAAATCGCCCAGCCCAGCAACCCATTGTTCTCCGCCGCGAGCAGCGCCTCATACAAATTATCACGCTGGCGTAGTTCGTCGCCATCCACCAGTGGGTAGCCCACCCCTGCCAGCAACAGCGGTTGATCGGTTTGCGTGCGCAGCAGCGCGATCTGCTGGCGTAGTTCGTCTGTGCTGCCGTACTGCTGGAAGCTAACAACGTCCACAAACGGGGCGGTGGCGGCGGCGTCACTATTCCATCCAGCAGTGACAAGATGGTTTGGTGCGTGCTGGCGCAGTGCCTGTGTGGTACGCGTGAGCCATGCAATGACCTGCTCACGCGGGATGCCGCCACGGGTGTAGTCCAGGTCACCGCTGTCGCGCACATCCCATGCCAGGATAGCGGGTTCATCGGCGTAGCGGCGCACCAAATACTCCGTTTGCGCGGTGGTATGCCCAGGACTGTCATACAGCGGATAGGTGGTCAGGTCAGGTTCGTGGTGCAGCACCAGCATAAGGCGCAGCCCACGGGCGGCGGCATCACGGATCAGTGCATCAAGCCGGGTGAATGCGTCTGGCACTGGGATGGCACCATCGCCGGGGCATTGAAACAGCGCATCGTGGTACAGATGCACGCGCAGTGTGTTAAACCCAGCGTCCGCAATTAGCGTTAGCTCCTCAGCAACCGCCTCTGCCGTGGACGCTGTGAAGAGCCGTTCGCCTGGGGTGTCTCTCGGCTCGTAGATCACACCACGAACCGCGATTGCCTGGTTGTTCGCAACCAGCACATTATTTTCCAGGCGGACAAACGCACCAGCGGATGGCGTGTATGTTGGCATGTTGGCGCGGGCAAGCGTGAGCGTTGCATCATCGCATGTGGGCAGCGGCGGAAGCGGTACCGTTGTTTCGACGGGCAGTGGGGCGAGTGTGCGCGTTGACGCTACCATTTCCTGTGCGGGTACAGGCGTCACCGCTTGCAGGTCACTTTGCACGGGTGGGGTTTGGGTGGCACATCCTGCCAACAAAAGCGCCAGCATGAGCCATGCGAGGCGCGTCATCGGGCGCTTTGGGTCATGCTAACGGCAACCCCCTGCCGATCGACCGGGAGTACCCACGTCTGCGCGGTCACATCCGCATTGGCGAATGCACCCCGCATGGCATCAGCAATCGCATGGTGCTTGTCCGCTGCAAAGGCAACCAGTGCAGGACCCCGCCCACTGAGCGTGACCGCATGGGCACCTGCACGCTTACCCGCACGCACCGCCTCCTCGTAACCGGGGATCTGGTCTGCCAGTTTGGGGGTTAATAGCTGGTCGTGCATCAGGTCGGCAAGGGCAGGGTAGTCTTCGCGCCGAAAGGCATCGACCAACAGGGGCAGACGACTGAGGTTGGCAAGCGCATCGTCATACGCAACGACCTTTGGCGTGGCACGCTCTGCCTTGTTCGCATAACGGCGCACGTCTGGCAGCGCCACAACCAGGCGCATTGGGGCGGGGGCGAGCGCCCGCTGCACCAACGTGCCGCCAGCAAGCAGCCCCGTCGCTAGCCCGCCTAGCATCGCCGCTGCAACCCCTGCCGCGCTGCCGCTAACCTGCGCCGCCAATGTGCCGATTTCATCTCGTGTGAGGTCAGCACCAATGAGGTTGTTCGCGCCGATGACGCCCGCCAGCGCGAACGCTGCGTCATCACCCAAGCCGCTCTCCGGTGGGATGTTGTTATTCACCTTCACGGAAAAGCCAGTTGGGGCGCGTTCTGCGTGCTGGAAAACACGCATCGCCGCCAGCACCACCGGATGTGTGAGCGATTTGTGGGCATCTGCCCCCGCCCCCGATGTTTTTATGCTGAGGTCGTGGTCGTCACGCAGTTGAAATTCCAGCGCGGCATTTAGCTGTACGGCAAGCCCCAACGCACCCAACCCCGGTCCGACGTTGGTCACTGTCGCGGGCACGGTAATCTTGATGCGCTGCACAGGTGCCCTCTATTGCTTTTGCGCGGTGGGCAGCACAAACGTGAACGTGCTGCCTTCGCCCAACGTGCTTGCCGCCCAGATGTCGCCGCCGTGCCGCTCAATGATCGTCTTGGCAATAGTCAGCCCCAGTCCGCCGCCAGCGGTCTCGCGCACATGCTCGTCGCGGGAGCGGTACATACGGTCAAACACCTGGTCAAGCTCGTTGTCCGCAATCCCAATGCCCCGATCTGCAACGCTACAAAAGACCTCTTGCTCATCGCTCCATGCGTGGATGACAACCGACTGTTCCCCGTGTGAGTAGGTGATGGCATTGTGCAGCAGGTTATAAACGGCGGTGTGCATCCGTTCCGGGTCGCCCATAATCATGGGCATGGGCGCCTGCACGGAGATCACAATGGTGATTTTACGGCTTTGCGCCTGGGAGCTTGCCGCCTTCACTGCCTGGTTGATAGTGTCGCTCATCTGCACTGGGCGGTGCGCCAGCGGCATACCCGCTTCAATCCAGGCGAGATCAACGAGCGGCTTCGCCATGTCGTGCACTTTAGACGCGGTTTGCCGGATGCGTGTGAGGAACTTCTCCTGCTGGGCGTTAAGCTCACCAAACCTGCTGACTAGCTCCGCAAAGCCGCTAATGGCAGACAGCGGATTACGGAGGTCGTGCGCAATGCTGGACGAGAGCGCGTCGCGCCGCGTGTCTAGTTCGCGCTTTTCTGTAATGTCCTGCAAAACGATGAGACGGGTATTATCTGCTGTGCGAGTAACAATGCCGATGCCGAACCGCTGCCGCGGAAGCCGGATGTTCATGGTGAAATCGCCGCTGCGGGTGAACAGGGACAGCAGCGCGGGGTTGCTGCTAAATACCTCACCGGCAGGTTTGTCCCGCACCTGCTCAATCGTCACGCCAAGCATGGCAGCACCGGCAGGGTTAATGCGCTGGATCACACCATTTTCATCGGTGACAAGTATGCCATCCGACGTGGTGCGGAAGATTGCCTCGTGAATTTGAGCACTGGTACGGTCGAGCATGGTTTGCCTATGCTGGCGTTTCCGAACTGTCATCCTCGATTTCCACTTCGATGTGAACGGGCACACTAGATTGCTCTTCCAGGATGAGGAGTGGCTTTTCCGGCAGTTGTATGCCCGCAGCATCGCGGCTTTCACGGGTACTAGCACGCGGGGCAAGCGTTTGTGATGTGCCCGCTTGCACGACATGCTGTTCACCGTGCGGGAACGTTACCGTGGTTTGGGAGGCGTCCCGCTGAATATCAATCCCGTGTTGCCGGACGCGAATCGGACCCTCCCAGATGAACATCTCGTCCACATACACACTGCCATCCTGCCGAATGTGCAGCCCAAACGCCTTAAACAGCAGGTGAACGGGCACCATCCCGCCGATGTCCATCCGGTCGCCCATGCCGAGCATGTCCTCTTCATGGTAGAACGGTGTGAACTTGCCCTTCTCGCGTAGGGTTGCTGTTTGCACACGCAGCAAGCCCTTGATGATGTCCAGCGCCTGGGCGTAGTAACAGTCGCGCAGCAGTCCTTCCACCACCAGCGCATTCCAAAATACCCAAACACCGCTGGGGTCTGCGCCCGGTTCGTCGGATTTGGCATATAGTGCAAGTCCATTTGGCGCGAGCAGCGTGTCCATCAGCTTGGGCACGATTGCCTCGCTCTGTTCAACCGTCAAGACACCGTTCCATATTGGCAGCACCGTGTTCATATCCGTGTCGTTGAGGTCAACAGAGCGGGCACTCACTCGGTAGACCCGGCTCAGTCCCGTTGGCAGAATGCGATCAACCTGGGAAAACACAGTGCGTGTGGTGGCAGTGCCACGCCCATACGTCCAGGTGAAGTGTTCTGCCTGTAGCATTTCCTCCTGGGCGGCACCCTCTGCGTCCAGCCCGTGCACAGTAACACTCATGCGGGGCTTGTGGGCGGTGCCCCCGGTAACAGTCACGATCAGGCGGCTTGCCTGCGGCAGTGCTACCGCGGGCAGATGTTCTTCATCCCCCTTCGCATTTTCCAGCACAGATGTCCCTGCGGGCGTGGCGTGGGTGTCTCTGTCACGGTAGACAAAACATTCATCCTGCCACAGGTCATCGAGGGCAGCACGGATCTCTGTGGTGCGCGTTTGTAGTTTCGTGCCAGCAGCGTCGTCGGCAAGTTCGTGCGCCATCATTTGCAGCGCCATGCCCTCACTCAGCAGATAGGTCAGCATGTCCGGCGCTTCCGTCAGGGTGATGTCTACGCCGCCCACAAACAGTTGCCAGCCCGCGTAACCCGTCTGCGTGATGGACTGCCACTCTGGGACGCCGTCACCGTCAGCGTCTACATCCTCACGGAACCAACGCTCGTAGAAGGTCATCAGCGAAGCAAGCACATCCTGTAGGAACGCCTTGTTGCGCGTATCCTCGTACACGTCCCAGGCAATGCGTGCCAGCAGCGGCATCGCCAACATACTCTTCCGTCCGCCGCCCAGTCCTGGTGCCCAGTCAATGTAACCGTCGTCTTGTTGGGTGGCGATGTAATTACGCACCACGCCTTCCGCTAGGTTGGGTGCAACGCACGCGATTGCCCGCGTGAGCAAATAGGCGGTTGTCGGCGCTTGCCCACTCCACTCGCGGATGTAGTCGCTGCCGTCGCCTGCGGCACTGTACCCGTTAATTGGCTCACGGGCAGCTACAAAAGAGGCGTCCGGCAGGTGATCTGTAGGGCGAAGGAATGCTTGCAGCGCGTGTTGGTAGGCAAAGGCAATCGTCGCATCCCAGTCCGCATTACCCGTTTCAATCTGCGGAATCGCCTCCGCAGCAGGCGCGACTTGCGCTTCGATCTGCTGCCAGTCAACATCCAGCCAGTAGCGTGCCAGCCGCAGCGAGTTAAGCATCTCTGGCAGGGCAGCGTGTGCCCAGCGGATGGATTCTGTGCCCCCAGCGGCGATGTTTAGCACAGTGCCAACTTTTGCATTCAGTCCTTCGGCGGTGAGTTCTGCTTTGCCACCTTCCACCAGCACAACCGGGTCAATGTTAGCGAACTTGCCCAGGTACAGGGCGTTCGTCTCGTCCTGCAACGTCAAAATGCTAATTTGCCGCTCTAAACTGCGGATGACAACGTGCCCGTACAGGTCGAACCGCAGCGACAGCGCGGCACTGGTCTGGTTTACGACCGTGAACTGCCCCGTCACCGCGTGCGATTCCGCTACCCAGTATTTCGCTGTGATGTGGACATCGGGCAGCAGTTCTGCCTCTAGCTGAACGTACCCCGGTGCAAATGCCGTGACCACAGGTGTGCTGTGGTAGGCAACCGCCTGGTAGATTGTGCGGTCATCGTGCTGCCACATGGGCACCAGGCTCGCTAGCCCAACGCGCCCACCATAGCGGGTTTGCAGTGCCATGGCAGCGTCGTCCCCGCTGCCCAGGGCAAGTTGCCAAATCTGGTCATCTACGTAGTTCGTCTGGCTCAGTCGGGCATCGGCGGCGAGTTGTAGCGCGAGTGGTTTCTTGTTGTCTAGCTGCCAGCGGCGCAAAGCAGACCCTCCAGTTGGCAAACGGTTTCATTGTGGAGTCAATTATACTGCATTCACCGGGAAGCTGGCACTAACAACCTAACTGCCATGTGCTGGTTTCTTCCATAAAGCAGAATGCTTCACTGTTGAGGCTGAGCACGATGTGGTATCCAGGACCGGGCACGAAGCGCTCATTGCGGACATCGCCGCCGGGATGATACTCATATTCACTAATGTAGCCGAACTCCGGGGTGATTGCCCAACCAAGCGCGTCGCGCACATCAGGGTTTTCCCGCCACAGCTTACCAAAGCCTCGCTCTGGCTGGATTTTTCCCTCCGGCGCGACGATAGATGGGTCGATTTCCGCGTCATCGTTCTCAGCGAAGGTGTCCTTGTAGCGCATCCAGCGCCCTTCCCCCTCCGCATCAATCACCATAACCCATATCTCGCTGACGGGTTGCAACCAGAACATGCGCCCGTTCTCAAAAACTTGCTCTGCAACCTGGATTTGCGCAACAGTTTCTGTTGGGAAGACATTGGGGGTGGCGGTGGCGGCAGGGGTAGCGGTGGGCACAACGTCAGTCGGTTCTGGGGATGCTGTGGGCTGGCTTAGTGCGCGTGTTGTCGGTTCGGGAGGTGCTGTTGCACGCTCCGCAGCACCCGGTGTAGGGGAGACAACAATGTAGACGACCGTCGGTGGAGACGGCTGGCAAGCCGCTGCCAGGGTAAGCAAAAAGCCAATACCAACGACGAGGCGCAGGCGCATACAGCTCTCCAGTGTTACGCGAGTTAAAGCAGGACATTGTGAAAAAGTTCATATGTGCCCAAATGCCGACCGATTGTATCAGAGGGCGATTGAGTTTCAAGCATCACTGGTTTTGGCGTACTGGGGACCGGTGGGCATAGTAAGCGTGAACACAAGGTCATTCTGGTCTGCCTCTGCTTTGATGCGCCCGTGTTGTTTGGCAGCAAGGTCAACAGCGATTTGCAGCCCCAGTTCGAGTAGTGTGGTGGATTTTGGCGTCAGGTTCTGCGAGATGGTGTCCTTAAACGAGACGGGACGTTGGGGCGGGGTTGGCGTGCTATTGTCGCCTGCATCTGGCTCGTTCTCTGCCATGTAGGGTGCAATTTGCTTGAGCGTATCGGCTGCGCCCTGGATGTGCAGCCGCACCCGCACCACTTTCATCACCGTGTAGGCAAAAAGCTGCACCATCGGCGACTCGCGGATCTCCAGCGCGGCGGCAAAAAGCCCGCGCAGCATGAGCTTGGTGCGGGCATCGTTGGCGAAAACGAGCGGAATTTCTTCCGGTACGTTCAGCTTTTGGATGTGCTGGCGGCACAGGTGATGGTCTGCCTGGGCAAGCAGGTAACCACGAATATTCAACATGCCAGATTCGGTCACGCTGCGCGGCTCTGGGCGGACAATGTAACTCGCAAACAAAATCAAGCTGTCCAGCCACCAGTGCAGGCGGCGGCTGCTGTCGTGCAGCGCATAAATTTTCTCTAGTTGCTGGGGGCTAAGGCTGGCATGGTCTGCCAGTTTGGGGCTGTTTAGCAGGGCACTGTAGCCGACGACCCCCGTGATGTACTGGCGCAAGCCGTGGCTTTTGGTGGAAAGTTGGGTGAGTGTCAGGTTGAATACCTGCTCGTCGCGCAGGTCTACTGCGTTGCGATGCACAACCTCCACAAAAGACTGTTCCTCTTCAGCAAAGGGCATGGTCAGCATCGCCTCTGTGAGGTCAACGATCTCGTCCAGGCTTGCTTGAATTGCTGAGACCATCGGTGCCGTCCTTTGCTGTGCGCCTTGTCGACCGTTTACACGCTAATTTTAGTGCGATGTGCGCAGTTTGAACAGCGGTTTGCCGCCCATTATACGATCTATATGGCAGATTAGCGCAGGCGGCGGTCTTTGCGGTTGCTGTGCACCGCGCGGGCAGTCTCGCTGCCATTGGGTGCGGGCAAACCAGAAGCTTCTCCGGTGACCGCATCGTAGAATGCCTGGTCGTAGGTACGTGTTTTGACGACCACGGGCATGGGTACCGCGTGCCCCATGATGATTGCCTGCTGCTTTGTATCCAGGCGGGCGAGCACCTGGCGTAAACTCTGCGCCCCGTTGATGCCCGTTAGCACCGCATTGATGTCCCGCTCGTTGTCCAGCAACGCCGTCACGCGGGTACCAATCTGGCTCATCACCTCCTCGTCAATGCCGCTGGGGCGCTGGTCTACGACCAGCAGGGTAACTTTGTACTTTCGCAGCTCGCGTGCGATTTCGCCGAAAATAGTCTGTGAGGCAATTTTGGGGTCAAGGAACTTGTGTGCCTCCTCAATTGTGATGAGCAACTGCGGCGGCTCTAGCGACTCATCGCCCAGTGCCCGTTCCACGCGGTTAATATACTCGCGGTGAATACGGCGCGTGATGTAGTTCGCCACCAGCATGTACGCCTCTAGCGAGCTACCGTAGCGCCCGAACTCTAGCACGATGTTCTTGCGCTCCTCCACAATCAGTTGGATGATGCGCTCCACGCTGTCGCCCTGTTTGTCCTCTGTGAGGAAGTGCCAACGCTCAAAGCGGCTGAGCCGTCGCTGTAGTGCACTCAGCGTCCCCGCGCCGATGGGTGTTTCTTGCGCGATGATCTCGGCGTCGTCTGCGGAGAGGTGAATGAGCGCCTTAACCCAGTTGCTCTCGCCGCGTCGGTTGTACCACTTGTGCAGCGTGTAGGCGGCGTCAATCATCGCGTCGGAAAGCCCCATTGTCTCGCGCAGCATGTTCAGGTCTTCCGGCAGGATTTCGTTGTAGGCAATCGTGACTTCGCTGTCGTACTTTGCCTTACGCCGCCGCGTCGATTCACCGTCCAGCGTCAGGATTTCCACGCGGTTACTGAACAACTGCTTTAGCCCCTTTGCCTTCGGTCCGCGCTCATCAGTAACTTCCCAGCCGTAATCGTTGTGCATGTCAAAGATCAGGTTCACGCCCTGGTCGCGCACAATCACACCGGAGAGCAACATGCGCGTGAGAAAGCTCTTGCCGGTGCCGCTCTTGCCGAAAATGCCCACAGAACGCTCAACCAAACGCTTCAAGTCCAGGTTGATCTGCGTTTGTTCCAGTTCCAGCGGCGTGCCCACGTTGAAGTGGGTTGCATCTTCCTCACCGAACACCGCATTCACATCCTCTACAGACGCATTGAACACGGGGGTAAAGTGCCCCGGAATCGTCTTCACGGGCTTGGGCTTGTTGTCCGCCTCAATCGTGAGCTGCGGTGCAACGGCAATCGTCGCGTAGCTGGCGGTGCCCGCGTACACCGTTTGCAGGAACGGGTCGGAGAAGTCCGGCGGGTCAGATTCAATTGCCGGGTTGGTGCTGTTCAGTTCCACATCCGTCACCATGCAGAAGAAGCGCTTGCCCGTAGGGCTGTGTACCACCACGTAACGCCCAACGGCAATATCCTCTACCCGTATCTCACGGTCTAGCCGGACTTTTAGCCCCTTACTGAGCGATCCACCGACAACAACGCCAATCCGCTGACCGGGCTGCGCCTGGAACAGCGCGGGGTCGTCGGGAAACCAACTCTCGAAGTCATCTGCATGGGGGCGGTCAGTCATCGCTTGTCTCCGGCGCTTGTGCAATTTGGATAGGGAACAGCAGCAGCCGTCCCTCGGCGTCTAATACATCGCTATCTGCTGGTGCGACGAATGTTCCGGTTGACCGGTCGCGCACTTGAACAAATGTATTATACGGCTGGTCACCAAATTGGGAAACGTCCAGCACCATGTGTACACAGCCGCGTCGGTCTGCGGGTAGGGGTGCCGTGTGCTCCTGTACGCGGTTGCCGGCACCGTCCTCCACATACAGCACAGTCTCGTACTGGTCGTGGTCGATGTCATCGTCCAACCCTGTCGCCAGCATAAATTCCAACTGAGACGTGCCCAGCATCGTCGGTGACCAGGGCGCAAGCCCCACGCGGACACCATCGGCAAACGTGGGCAACGCTTCTGGGGCAGGTGTATCCAAAAAGAGGCGTGCCTGCATCGTTCCGGCGATTTGTTCAACACCGCAGTAGGCAATGCCCTCCTGGGTGAACAGACGGTCACGCTCGATAATCCCCTGCACGGAGGGCGGCGCGGCGGTGTTTTGCACCAACCAGAAGCGAGCGGGCGGTTCGATGTAGTCGCGCAGGTTGTTCATGTGCCGCTCCGATGGAGAGCGCGTGTGCGATTCCACCAGGCTCACGGTCGCCACGAGGTCATCCAAATAGTAGTTAACACTGCGACGATGTATCCAGGAGGGGTCGGGGTCGGGCACGTGGAAGATAACCTTGTCGTCAATCTGGATGGGGTCACCCACCATTGTCGCAACATCTCCCCACGGCAGCGACCAGTGCCAGTCATCAAGCGGGGACTGTGGGCGCAGTGTGAACCAAACCCCTGCGAGCGCCCATACCACCAGGATGAGCACCCCACCCGCCCGGAAGCACACCACACCCTGTGCGACCACCAGCGCCAACAGCGGGAAGACCGCCATCAGGTAGTGCACATCGCTGACGAAGCCCACAAACTCGTTTGCAACAGCAGTCAGCGCCAGCGTGACCACCAGCAAGAACCACGTCAGGCGATTGCCCATCGGCACCGCAGCAATGAGTAGAACCAATACCAACGCCGGGTTCTGATTGCCGAATTGGGTGAGCAGTTCACCCAGCAGTGCAGGGAGCGGCAGTGCAAATAGCTCCCGCGCCTCGTTGCCAGATACATGCCCGAACGAGCGCAGTGCAAATCCAAGCCACGGTATGAACAGCAGCCCCGCTATCAAGACTGCCCCCGTCACGCGCCACCAACGGGCATTTTTCGGCACCAACAGTAGATGATACAGCGCCGCCGCCACCAGGAACATGCTGGACAGGTAGTGGATATACATCAGCCCAGCGATGCCGACGACAAGCAGCGCGTAGAGCCATACGGTGGGGTTGCGCATGGTGATGAGGCGATGGTACGCCCACAGGCTCAGCGCAACCAGCATACTGTAGATGGCGTAGGAACGTGCCTCGTGCATGTATGTGATGTAAAACGCACACGTCCCCAGCACGACCGCCGCCGCCAGCCCCACCTCCGGCGAGGCGATGTCTTGCCCCACACGGTACACAAACGCCAGCGCCAGCACGCCCGCCATCAGCGAGAGCAGCCGCACTGCAAACTCCGACGAGCCAAACACCCGCACCCACAGGTGCAGCGCAATGTAATAACCGGGTGGATTGGTTTCGTCCTCCAGGTCTTCACTAAGCTGGCTGGCGATGACCTCAGGTAGGGTTTGGGGTCCGTCATTCGGGATGCCACCCGCGTAGTACAGCGAGCCGACTTCGTCGAACCAGAATGTGTCAGCATTTAGCCCCAGGGCAGCGCCCCACACAAACAGGAGAAGGACGGGCAGCATCAAGTGCCAGTGCGGGGTTGGTAACGCAATGTGAATGGACTGGGTACGTTCTAGCGGGCGTTCTCGTGGGATAGATGTCATTTATACGTAAACAATAGCTGCCTCGAAGCGGTCTTCCGGGATGGGCGCGTTGTGCTGCCGCAGCTCCCAGATGTATTCGTGCACCGCTTCGCGGATGGTATCAATGGCTTCGTCTTTGGTTTCTGCATGGCGAACGCAACCGGGTAAGCTGGGGCATTCTGCAACCCAGGTACCACGGTGCGTTTTATAAACGATTATCTGGCGCATAGCGGCACCTCCCCAAAAAGACAGCCATGCTGTTATAGCGGAGGTGCTGCCCTTCGCTCAAGGTACGATTTACCTACGCTAGCGAAAACTTATGCCTCACCACGGGCGGGGTAGTCTTTCTCAATCACCGTTTCCAGGGAAGCGAGCACAGTTTTTGTATCTGGGCGGGCGAAGGGCATGGTTTGCAAGACGGATGCGTACAGGGTGCCGTCGGGGCGCACAACAAATATACCCGGCTCGCTGAACTGCTCTGGCTCTGTGGGTTTAATCGCATTGGAGATAAACAACCCCCATTCGCCCTGCGCTGTAGCAAGCGGCAGGTCATACGCGATGGGCAGCTTCTCCAGTTTCCATTCGTCTTTTGTCTTCCGCGCCAAATCACCTGAGTCTGCGCTGATGGCAATGGGTTGAACGCCCAGTTCGATAAATTTGTCAACGTGCCGATCAACATCACGCAGTTGCAGGCGGCTACTGCGGGCAGTGATACCCCCGGTAAAAAAAGATGAGCGTAAAGTGCTGCGGATTCTGCGCGTGCAATTGCCAGGTGCCGTGGTCAAGTGTGGGCAGTTTCAGTTCGGGAACCTGTTGGCGGGGGATAATACGTCCAGCGTCTGTCATAGGGGGATGCTCCTTACGGGTTAAAATCGGTCTAGAGTGCTGACCCGACGGGACAGAGCATCCTTACAGTCGCAATCGCTATTCGGCGACTGCGTCCGGTTCCTGCACAGTAAACGTCAGGTCAATCGCCGGACCGATGCTGTTGGCGACTATGCAGCCACGCTCCGCCATCGTGACAAACTTCTCCATCGTTTCACGGTCGTCGTAGTTGGCGCTAATTTGCATCTCGATGGCAGTGAAGCGTGCCGGCGTGCCATCCAGCGTGCCAACCACGTCAATGTTCACATCGGTGATGTTCGCTTCGCGGTTGCGGATGATTTCCAGCAAATTGCTGTTAAAGCAGCCACCAAGTGCGACTAACAACATTTCGCCACCCATCATGCCCTTGTCTGTGCCGCCTTTTGCCTCCGGGCGATCAACCAATACGGTGTGTGTGCGGGTGGCACCCTCTGTGGTGTAAGGGCTAAGCTGCTTCATGTGCACGGTAACTGGCATCTCAAATGTCCTTATCTCTATGTATAGGTTA
>CAYVGI010000095.1:0-19154 GCA_964451095.1 uncultured Anaerolineaceae bacterium | reverse complement strand
AAAACTGCCTGCCTGAAAGGCAGGGGTTTTAGACCCTATTTACAGACAATAAACCCTGAGGTACCCAGCGTCGAAGCCCCCGCGTCGGCACAGCCCATGCCATCGGGTGCGGCATCATTTGCGCGTGTGGGCGCGAGTAGTGGTTTATATGCCAGCATCAGCACCATGTTCACCCAACTGATCACATTATTGCCGCCGGTCAGCACTGAAAGTGCAGGCGAGAGTAGTGGTAATGCTGCACCTGCAGCACCCGCTGCCCCGTCGAACACACTTACAGTAGATGGTGCGCGTGGTACCATCTCAAGCGGGGGCAACCAAAGCTGGACGTACGAGGGTACAGCAGGGGAAGTACTCACGTTAACTACAGCAGCAGATTGGGACACAACCTTGAGCATCTTGCAAGGGGAAGAGCAGTTGGCGTTTAATGATGACGATGATGAATTGCCAAACTTCAACTCTAGGCTCACCGTCAAGCTGCCCGAAACGCAAACCTATACTATTGTGGTTGGCGGTTTTGGCAGCGCTGGAGGCAGCTACTCTATTACTGTATCCTCAACGATGCCTGATGACGCCGAGACAACCGATGAAAGCACCGAACGGCAAGCCTCTCCCTCAACGGGTAATGCAGTTGACATATCCCCAACAGTGGAACCGACACCCGTCATCATCTGTAATGTGACAACGCGCTCTGGTGTAAACTTGCGCTCCGAACCCAGCACACGCGGCGCCCAACTCGGCAGTCGTGCGTTCAATGACACCTTTGCTGTTGACGCCCAGGCGACGGACCCTGCGGGCTTTACTTGGTGGCGCGTTGCCGATGGCAGCATTGACGACGGGCTGTGGGTGCGCGAAGACTTGGTGACAGAGGCGGGTGATTGTGACAGTCTACCGCAGGAAAGCGAATAGCTTGACAGAACAACACACAGCGCGGTATGCTGTGCGGCAGAATTCAAAGTGCGGAAAGCGGGTCTGACGATGGCGGCAAACATCACAAAGTTGCTGACCACCACAACCAAGATGACCACCATGACCAACGACATATCCAGGTTGGGGCAACTCCGCACGCCATAGCACCATGGCAACTCAGGCAAGGCAATCACAAGCGTGTTGGGAACTTCCCCAGCACGCTTTTTTGTTTGAATGGGCACAACATATGGGAGAGGGATGATGACCGAAACCGCAGCAAATACCATCGCCATGAAGTTCGGGGGCACATCCGTCGGCACCCCGGAGGCAATCGCCAACGTCGTGAAGATTGTGGATGGGTATGTGGCAGGCGGCAACCGCGTGTTAGTAGTGGTTTCCGCAATGGGCGGCGTCACAGATATGCTGTTGCGCTCCGTGCAGGCGGCAGTGGAGAAAGACAAATGGGAATACCAATCGCTCAACGGCAAAATCCGGGACAAGCACGAAGAGGCAATCAACCGGCTGATGGAACCCGGCGACCGCCGCGAGCAGATTTTGGCGCAGGTGCACACGCTGCTGGACGAGCACATCGAACTGTGTGGCGCGATGAACATCCTCAACGAGCGCACCGCCCGCATCATGGACGCCGTGGTATCGTTTGGCGAGCGGCTGAGCAGCCGCATGGTGGCGGCGATCTTGAGCGAACATGGCATCAATGCGCAACCTGTGGAAGCAACACAGCTCATCCTCACCGATGACAACTTCCAGGACGCCGACCCGCTGTGGGGTGGCACAGAACAACGCATTCAGTCCCGCCTGGTGCCCTTGCTAGATCAAGGCGTCACACCCGTGGTGACAGGCTTTATCGGCGCAACCGCAGACGGCGTCGTCACAACGCTGGGGCGCGGCGGCAGTGATTACAGTGCGGCGATCATGGCGGCGTACAGCGGCAGCAACGAGCTTATCATCTGGACGGACGTGGACGGCGTGATGACCACCGACCCACGCATTGACAAGCGTGCCAAGGTGCTGCCGCAGATCAGCTACCAGGAAGTAGGCGAACTGGCATTCTACGGCGCGAAGGTGCTGCACCCCAAAACCGTCCAGCCGATTGTAGACCTGAACATCCCCGTACGGGTGCGCAACACCTTCAACCCGGACTATCCCGGCACATTAATTGCCCCGGAGAGCGAACCCGCAGAAACGGTCATCAAAGCAGTGACGGTCATCCGCAGCGTGAGCCTGCTCACGGTGGGCGGCAGGGGTATGCTCGGGGTGCCGGGCATCGCCGGGCGGGCATTCACCGCCACCGCAGCGGCAGGCGCTAGCATCCTCATGATCTCGCAGTCGTCATCGGAGCAGGCGTTTTGCTTCACCGTGACGGAAAAGAAGGCGGACGACGTAAAAGCGTCCATTGAGCGTGAACTGAGTGAGGAAATCCGCAGCCGTGACGTGGACAGCGTTATCATTCAGGACGACGTGGTGATTGTCACAGCGGTGGGCGCGGGTATGCGCGGCACGCCAGGGGTTGCCGGGCGCATCTTCACCCAGATGGGTGCCCACGGCGTGAACGTGCTGTCTATTGCACAGGGGGCAAGCGAGTGCAGCATCTCCTTCATTGTGCACGAAGAAGACGCGGAGAATGCCATCGTCGCCCTGCACGACCTGGCATTGGCGGCGGTGCCACAGGTATGACGCAAGTGCAGGTTGGGCGGTGCTTTGGCGTTGCACATTCACCGCCCACCCACTACCATCGGGCAAGTTTTGGCACACCCGCAGCAGGAGATGCACCCGCATGGATTATATTGACCTGAGAAGCGACACCGTCACCCACCCCACACCTGCCATGAAAGAGGCAATGATGACCGCCGAACTGGGCGACGATGTGTACGGGGAAGACCCGCACGTCAACGCACTGGAGGCAGAGGCGGCAGAGCGCTTCGGCAAGGAAGCAGGGCTGTTTGTAACCAGCGGCACGCAGGGCAATGCCGCAGCACTGCTGGCACACTGCGGGCGCGGTGATGAGGTCATCGTGGGAGACATCGCACACACGGTGAAGTACGAAGTGGCGGGCATGGCGGCGCTGGGCGGCATCATGCCACACACCATCCCCGTCAACACGGACGGCACCTTTAACCTGGATGATGTGCGCCACAGCGTGCGCGGCACCAATGTGCACTTCCCGCGCACACGGCTCATCACCATGGAAAACACGCATGGTGGGCGCGGTGGTGCACCAGTGGGCAAAGCACACATCGACGCGGTGGCGGAAGTCGCGCAGGAGAACAAACTCAAGCTGCACATTGACGGCGCACGTATCTTCAATGCGGCAACTGCCCTCAACACCCCCGTTGCCGACCTGACCGAACACGCAGACAGCATCACATTTTGCCTGAGCAAGGGGCTGTGTGCCCCAGCAGGCAGTGTACTGGTGGGCGACAAGGCATTTATTGTCGAGGCACGCCGGATGCGCAAGATGTTGGGCGGGGGTCTGCGGCAGGCAGGCATCCTGGCAGCGGCAGGGCGCATTGCGCTCAATGAGATGAGCCTGCGCCTGGATGAGGATCACACGAATGCGTGCACCCTGGCGGAAGGACTGGCGACCATACCCGGGCTGGATGTGGAACTGGATAAGGTGACGACTAACTTTGTGTTCTTTACCCTGCGCGAGGACGCCAAGCTGCAACCCGACGCCCTGAAAGAGCGCCTTTGGCAGGACTACAACATTCGCATCAGTCCATACCCAGGTTATGTGCGGCGTTTCCGCTGCGTGACGCACTACTGGATCACACCGGAGCGGGTGGAGAAAACCATTAGCGCGATGCGCGAACTGCTGGCATAACCACACCTGACTGCACGCTATCACCAAGGCACCCACCATGGCAACCGATGACACCCGCCGCGCCGAAGCAGAGGCAGAGAACACCCAGGGGGCAACTCCGGCGGAAGAGGCAACCGAACAACAACCCAAACCCACCCGCCAGATTCGCATCGACGGTGAGGACTACGACTACACCATAGACCCAATGGTGGGGCTACCGCAGATCGACCTTGCGGACGAGGAGGTGGAGCCCACGCCCACGCCGCCAGAGGAAGATACAAGCTTGCGCGTGGGGCGTGCGGAGGCACCGCCAGCAGAACCGGACGACGCGCCTGACCCTGTTCGCTACCGTGCCAGCGCCAGCGACCCATTCTTCGGCTACATCGTGGCAATGGCGGTGAGCATCGGGCTAATGCCGCTGCTGCCGGATGGTGCGCCCACACGGTACACGATTGCCTGGGGGTTGTTGGCAGCATTCGGTGTGGTGGCATGGCTGCTCGGCAACGGCGAGCGCATCGGGCAGGAGAAACCAGAAAACCTGGTGTGGGGTGTGCTGGTGGGGGTGCTGGCGGGCACGCCGCTGTATCTGTTCGGCGGGGCAACGCTTGGCACGACTGCCGAAGTACTGTTCGATCACCTGACGCCAGGGGCGCTGCTGGCATACATGGTGTTTGTGATGCCACTGGGAGAGACGCTGTTTTTCCGGGGGTTATTGCAGCGCGGGCGCGGCATCACGCTGGTGGGGGCACTGGCAACCGCCTGGAGCGGACTGCTGTTCTTCCCGCTCATCCGCAACCTGAATGAGTTCTGGGTAGTGGCGCTGTTCATCGGCGTAACACTCACCATAGTGAACATGGTCTACAGTTGGGTGCGCGTCCGTAACGGGCTTGCTGCTGCCTGGCTGTGCCAGATTGTTGTGAACCTGATTTTGATCTTCTTGCCATTCGTTAGCCGCTAACAGCAAACACGGAGGCATACTGTCCCATGACCCATTCCGAGCTTGCCGCACTGCGCGGCGAACCCAGTTATGTGTGGCGTGCCGGGCAGGAGCGCCGCCTCAAGATGATTGCCCGGTGGGGCTGCCTCACCGGGCAATCGCGCGTGTTGGTGGCGGGCTGTGGCAACGGTGCCTACTCCGGGCAAATCCTCGCCCGTTACACACCACACGTCCAGGCGTTTGACATCGAACCGGAGCGCGTGGCAGAAGCACGCGAAAGCACACCAACCGCGCTTGTCGCCGCCGCAGAGATGCTGCCGTACCCGGACGACGCCTTCGACGTTGTACTCTCCCACGAAGTGCTAGAACACGTCAGCAACGATTATCAATCTGCACGAGAGATGCTGCGCGTGCTCAAACCCGGCGGGCGCGTGGTCGTGTTTGTGCCCAACCGCTGGTACCCATTCGAGACGCACGGGCACTACTGGCGCGGCGAGTACCACTTTGGCAATACACCGCTCATCAACTACCTGCCCAATGTGCTGCGCAATCGGCTTGCGCCACATGTCCGCGCCTACACCGCCAACGGCATCCAGGGTTTGTTCGCTGGAACGCCCCACCGGGTCGTGCACCATCAGCGCGTGTTTGGCGGCTACGACAACATCATTGCGCGGGTGGGTTCGCCGGGCAAGCTGGTGCGCGATGCCCTGTATACGCTGGAAAACTCTCCGTTGGATGTGGCGGGGCTGTCTCACCTGCTGGTCATCGAGAAGACACAGAGCTAATCCGTACTTTGGCGGCGCTCCCAGAAGTGCACGACAAACACCCACACATACCCCACCAGCGGCACAATCACGACGAGAGGCAGCGCCCGCCATCCCAAGAAAATCATCAGGTAGCCAATGTTCCCCAGCAGTCCCAGCAATCCTGTGGGCAGCGCATACAACAGCAGCAAGTCAGTCTGTTGGAAGTACGGCAGCGTCAGCGCCGTGGTGATGAGCACGGCAATCACACGCTTGCCCGGCGATAACCGCAACAGCAGCGTGGGCAGCCACAGCACCAGCGCCCACGCACCGATGTATTGCCACAGCGAAATACTGCCCAGGTCGTTGGGCGGGGATGTGCGCCCGTAGTACACGTCCGCGATGAAATTGGGGTACCAGATCACAGAAGCCAGCACAGGCAGCGACGACACAAACACGACCTTAATGCGATTAAACCACGATGTGTTTGCCAGGAGGATGAATGTAACCCCCATGACGAAGCCAATTTGCGGCTTAACACTTGCCAGGGCGAACAACAGCCCCGCGAGAATATAGCGCTCGCGCAGCAGCGCCCAGTACATCAGCGCGAGTGCGCCCGCCACCAGCCCCACGATTTGCCCATAGAACAAGCAGTAAATGGACTGGTAACTGAGCACCATCACTGCCATGTTCCCACCGAACATGCGCGCGGCAAGCCACAACATGACCAGGTTGATCAGGTTCCATGCGATGTAGCTGGGCGCAAACGGCAGCAGTGCTAGCAAATGGTACAACGGCAATATCCACGGACCGTAGTAAAAGCCGTAGGTGTAGTCGCGCACCGCTGTGTTGTAGAAAATGCTCCAGTCGTAGGCGATGCCCACGCCCTGCAAGCTCAGCAACCCAAACCCCAGCCAGATCGCGCCAATAACTGCGATGGCGAAGAGTTCTGTGCGCCCAGGTGGGCGCTGTAAACGAGCGGCGATGTTCTCGGTAGGTAGCTCAAACAATTTCAAAACGGACGCTCTCTTGTGTGTCTTGTGTGCATCCATCATAATGCCCCCAATTAACGTGGTTTGCAAAACGGTATTTTGAACTATGAAGCGTTTCTTCCTGTCATTGCTTGCGGGGCTAGTACTCGGCTTAGCGGTAGGCTTGTTCCTGGGCTGGGTGGTCATTCCCATCGAGTACACAAACGGACCCGTCACGGCGCTACGCGGACAGTACATAGAAGACTATACCGTCATGGTGGCGGAGGGCTTCGCCACCGACAGCGACACCAGCGGCGCGTTCGAGCGGCTTCGGCTTTTACAGGTCGAAAATGTGCCGCTGCACGTCCAAACCGTGACAGAGAGCTACATCACCAACTCGCGTGACATCGAGGACATTCGTGTGCTGGTCGCGCTGAGTGAGGCACTCGGCAGGCTGACGCCGATCATGGAGCCATATCGCCAGGTAAGTGTGCCGGGGCTCGAACAGTGACCGACACCATCGACGCACACCCATCACTCGCGCCGAACTCCCGCTACCTGCGCCCCCGCCTCACACGGCTCATCTCCTGGACGGGACTGCTGCTGGGGATGCTTGCCGGGCTTGGCGGCGGGCTGTATTACACCTGGGCGCTAAACCCGCTTGAACTCGACAACATCCACCCCTATCAGCTTGATTCCAACACCCGCGCCCAGTACATTGCGCTGGTGGCGGTGAGCTTTAACCACAACAGTGACCTGCAACAAGCAACAGACCGGTTGCTGGCGGTCGTCCCTCGTGGGCAAGACCCATTTGAGGAAGTGGCAAACGTGGCGTGTGTACTGGCACAAACAGGCTACGTCAGCAGCAACAGTGGCATCCGGGCGGTGCGCTCTATGACGACACTTTACCAGCTACAAGGGCGCTCCGGCTGTGCAGATGAGCTATCGCTGATGGCGGCGGCACCCACGCCCATCGTAACAGCGGTGCTGGCAACCCCCACAGAACCGCCGCCCCCCACCAAAACGCCAACACTGGCACCGTCTCCATTGCCCACAAATACGCCGTTACCGGTGTTTGTGCCCACAGAAGCGCCCGCAGAAGAATATGTGCTTATCAATGTGCAAACCTTCTGCAATACAAACCTGAGTGGATTGATAGAGGTGTTCGTGCAAGATTTTAACGGCACGGGCATACCTGGTTCGCCAGTGCGTGTGCGCTGGGACGGCGGCGAAGATACGTTTTATACGGGCCTAAAGCCGGAGCGCGGCGCTGCCTATGCTGACTTCGCTATGGAAGACGGCATTGCTTACACGATTGACATGCCAAACCGCTCAGAACCATCCAGCAGGCAGCTTACCGCCGTGCCCTGCACGACAGACACAGGCGACCGCGCCGTTACATCCTATCGCGTAGTGTTCCGCCCAACGGGCTAGCTGGCAATTTGCTGGCTTCGGTGGAAGTACCACGCGGCAGAGAGCGTGACCGCACTAATTAGCCCGCCCAAGAGGACGCCGACGAACAATGCCTGCCCCATAAAGTTCCGCTGTGCCAAAGACATGAGTATGACAAAAACGATGCTCGCTACCACGCCAACCCCGGCGACCGCGCCCGGCGGGAACCACTCACGGCGGATAGCGAGATACATCACCACTTGAACAGTAGCAAACATAACGAAAAACAAAAATGCTCCGGGTGTCATGTCGGTATCCTTTCGCTTCGCCTAACAGTTTATACGAAAAACGTAGCGCGTGTTGTGCATGTCGTTGAACAAAGGTTTAAATGCTGCAAGGTTAGGAAGGGGACAAGTCAATCGCGGCACAACCCACATCGACCCGTGCGTGAATGTGTACGTGCAGGCGTGGTTGTAGGATAGGCGTTGCACAGTACGTGTAGTACGTGTGAATCACCTCGGAGAAGGTCGTTAGCGTGTCCGGCGTTTCTGCCGGGTCTACAATGACGATAAGACGTTCTTCGTTGTCCAGCAAGGTTTGGAACTGTTCGTGGTACACCACTGAAGATTGATTGTCTTCGCGTGGCATGACGTAGGTGGTTACACCGTAATGGTTTAGGTAGTAGGTTGCAGGCAACTCGTGCAGCCAGTAGAAAAAACCAGACGGAGATACTACTAGCACTGCATCCCCTTTTTGCAGTATAGCCTCTACATCAGTACTAATTGCTTCCCATTCTAGCGTGCTGTACCAAGAGCGAATGTAACGGTACTCGTAGTCAAGTGGGGCAAACCATCCTGACACTAACCATACCAGTAAGATTGTCGGGGGCACCCAACGCCAGCACGCCAGTCGCCATGTGCCAACAGCAAGCAGCACAAACACCAGCGGTAAGGTGATAAACGCATATCGAAAGCCCAGGAACCGATTGGCGACGATGTCAAATGCAGCAAGTTGTATCACCATAAACGCGAGCAGCAATAGCACCTGCCCCTTCGCCCGCCAACGTGTGCCCAATATCGCTATAGACACCAGCAAGATAAAAAGTGGCACAAAACTGACCAGGGTGTGAGCGGTATCAAAAGGGCGGCTGTTCGTCAGCCCCGCTAGTGTCTGGTTCAATATCCACGGAGGGGTAGACATGGATTTAAGCGGGTCAAGCTGCTCTGGTGGCACATCTGCGGCGAAGCGCCATGCAAGCAGATGCTGCCATAGGGTGCCTACCCACGGCAAAAAGACAAACCCTGCCGCGCTCACTATGGCAACCGCTGACCACCATCGCCGTGTGTGCCGGTAGCGCAACAGGTGATACACCCCAGCACTGGCAACTACAAACGCGCCGAAATACGTGATATACAACAGACAAACGGTTAACAAGAACAACGCGGCGAAGGGCCAGCGAAGTGTGGGGCGCTCATCACTCAGCATGACTGCTCGGTATGCCCACAAAAATGCCGCTGTGAGGAAAACTAGCAGGGTGTACATGCGTGCTTCGTGCAGGTAATACGCAAAGTAGGCAGATGTACCCAAGAAAAACGCCGCGTACAGCCCCACATGCGCGTTCACCAGGTCTCGTCCCAGGCGGTAGACCGTTGCTATCGCAAGCACACCAAATAACAAAGACAGTGCCCGTACCGAAAAAGGCGACCAGCCAGCAACCCGCCCCCAAAACCCCAATAGTAGGTAATAGCCAGGCGGTATGCCGTCGTAGGCGGCAGTACGTTCCCAAATCACCTGGATAGGTAGTGGACTCGGATGGGGCACACCGTCAAAGCTTAAAGCCCCGGCAACTGCCAACGACCAAACCTCGTCAAACCAAAACGTACTCGTGCCTATTCCGTGGTAGCCCACGGCAGCACTAAATAGCAAAATGGGCAACACCCACAGCCACGTTTGCCTGCCTACAACGGGTAATATTTGCTTTTGTAGTGCACCCAACCCATTCACCTCTTTTTTGTGTACACATACACTTTCCAGCGCCGCCGTCCTATGCTATACTACTTACGTACAGATGTTCTATCGGTCATCTCATCCACACAATCACAATATAGTTCGCCATCTGCTGATGTAGCTTGCAGGAGTTATTGCTGTGCATTTTGTGCTATTCACCAATAAAACCACCAACCAGTGCATGAAGGCGCTGCACGAACGGATGCAAGCGCCGGAAACCAAAACCCGACCTGCTCTCGACGGCTGGATTGAAAAGAGTGGCAGCTTCTCTCTTTCCATCTCCCGGCGGGTGATTGGCAAGTTCAAGCGCAAAACACGGCTGCGCGGCACCGCGGACCGCGAGAATGGCGTCACTGTTATTCGCGGGTTCGTGCCAGAGGGCGTGAACAAAACCTGGCTGACGGTCATCGGTGTGGTGGTGGGGGCACTGGCAGCATTTATGTTCCTTAGCGGTCAGTTGGTGTTTGCCATTGTGGCGGTGCTGGGCGGTGGCGCAATTATGATCTCGCTGTGGGGTGACCACCGCAACCACGACCTGCTGCTGTACGAGCTGGAGAAAACGCTAAAGGCAAAGCCCGCCCCCGCTGGCACATCAACCATACCGCCCCGCAAGAAGCAGAAGCCGCGCAGCAAACGCGCCACCCGGAAAGGCTAGCTAGTTGCCCGCTAGCCCCGCCTGCCGCACAATGTCACGGGCGCGAGCCTCGTCAATCACGCTGTCGTGTAGGATGGTGTAGGGCAGGTTGTGTTCACGCACATATTGGGGCAGTTCTTGCAGCGTTTGCACCACGGTTTCGGTCGGCAGTCGGTCCAACCGAACCCCCACGCTTTCCAGCGTTTGCCGGATAGAACCTGACTCCTGCCCGTGCAGCGCCGATGAAATCAAAATGCCCGGTCCTACCATATCCGCGTAGGGTACCGGTTCTGCGCTGTTGAGCTTCGGCTCAATCGCGTAGGCGAAATACTGTTCGCTGCCCTCCTGGGGGCGGTTGTGCCCAAGCTGGTTGGTGAGCTGCACTTCCATCGCTACAAGGTCGAGCAAACTACGCAGGGACTCTACACGCCCTTCGCCCACGCCCTCCGCAATGCGGAACGCCTGCTGCGCGATACCTGCCGCGATTGCCGCCGCCCACGGCTGGAACCGCGTCTGTTCGGTGTTTTTGTTGCGCTCTGCGGCATAACGCCAGTCTAGCAGCCCGCTCACCATCGTGAGCAGTTCAAGGATTGCCGCGCCGCGCACCCGCTGTGGTGCATCTCGGATGACATCCCAGTCAATCACCAGCCGCTCAACAGGTCCGGTTGTGATGTACTCCACTACACTGCCCATACGTGCAGCCACCAACGATGTAAAGAACCCATCGACGCTAAGTGCCGTTGGCGCGACGATGGCGGGCAGGTCGTTTTTCCAGCCCACATACTTCGCTACATCGCACACCAGCCCACCGCCAATGCCGTAAATTGCCTCGACATCTGGCGGGATGTTGTCCGCAAGGTCGTCCAGGTATTGTTGGGTGACGGTGTGTGGCTCCGCCTGTACCACAATCGGCAGCCGGACTTTGTGGCGCACTGCCTCCCACGATTTGCTGCCGGTCAGCAGCGCGACCGGGCGCGTTTCGGTTAACTCCGCGAGTGAGCGGACTTCGATCTTTGGCAGCGGATAAAACGTCGTCATAAGGGCTAGCTCCATGGTGTGGGCACAATAAAACCGAACACAACTGCTACCGATATTAGTCTGATTAGCCACATTTCGCCAGCAACAAACCACACACATCAGGCGTGCCCGGCGATGTGCGAACATCGCCCGTTGTTGCTATAATCATCGTTAAAAAAGGGTGAATTAACCATGAATACAGATCAGTTTTTTGACTTCACAGACAACGTCGTCGTCGTTACGGGTGCAGGTGTGAATATCGGTGCGGGGATTGCCCGGCGCTTCGCCGCTGCTGGGGCAGATGTCATCGTCAACTACCGCAGCAGCGCAAACGGTGCGCAAGCAGTGGTGCGTGATATTGAGGCGATGGGGCAGCGCGGGCTGGCAGTGCAAGCGGACGTAACGCAGAAATCAGAGGTGGACAAGCTGTTTGCACAGGCAATCGACACGTTCGGCAAGGTGAATGTGCTGGTGAACAACGCAGGCATCTACCCATTGCACACCCTGATGGATATGCATGAAAACGACTGGGATGCCGTCGTCAATGCCAACCTGCGCAGCGCGTTCCTTTGCACGCAGGCGGCAGCACACCACATGAAGAACAGCACAGGCACGATTAAAGCGATTATCAACATTGCCAGCATCGAGGCGGAAAACCCCGCGCCCATGCACAGCCACTACAACGCCGCCAAAGCAGGCATGGCGATGTTCACGCGCTCGGTTGCAGCAGAACTCGGCGCGTATGGCATTCGTGTGAACACCGTGTCGCCGGGTTTAATCTGGCGGGAGGGGCTGGACGAGGCTTGGCCCGATGGTGTGCAACGCTACAAGCAGGCAGCACCGTTGGGGCGGTTGGGCACGCCAGAGGACATCGCCAATGCGTGCCTGTTTTTTGCATCCCCGGCGGCGAGTTGGGTCACAGGTGCAACGCTGCTCGTTGACGGCGGCGTGATGACCCAACAGATTTTCTAACGCAGCTAGGGCACTATCGGAATCGAATCCGCGTCCAAGAACTGGGTCGTGAGCTGCCCACAGCCCGCGTCGATGTCGATGCCACGCCGTACGCGCACGGTGGCGCTCACCCCATACTCCGCCAGGGTAGCAACAAATGCATCGGTCGCCGCGACCTCCGATGGTGTGCCGCCGTAGCCAGCGGTTGGGTTCAATGGAATCACATTGACGTGGCACAACATACCCTTTAGCAGTGCGCCAAGCTCGTGTGCCTGTTCGGGCGTGTCCGTCTCCCCGTGGATGAGCGCCCACTCGAACGTAACGCGCCGCCCTGTTCTGCTGATGTAGTAGCCGCACGCCTGCACCAGCTCCTTAATGTCCCAGCGCTTGTTCACAGGCAGCAGCCCCGCCCGCGCAGTATCATTGGCAGCATGCAGGCTAATGGCAAGCTTGACCTGCAACCCCTCATCCGCAAACTGCCGGATTTGTGGCACCAGCCCGACCGTGCTCACGGTGATGTGACGCGCACCAATGCTCAGGTCGTTCATCAGGCGGTGCATGGCATCCACGGACGCATCATAGTTGTGGAACGGCTCGCCCATGCCCATCAGCACGACGTTGCTCAGGCGCTCGTCATCGTCAGCGAGTTCACGGGCAAACAGCATCGCCTGCTCAAAGATCTCTGTAACGCTCAGGTGACGGCTAAAGCCCATTTGTCCCGTCGCGCAGAATACACAGCCCATAGCACAGCCCGCTTGCGTAGAGATACATGCAGTACGGCGTCCGTCGTCGTACTGCATAAGCACGGTTTCGATCATCTTGCCGTCCGGCAGGGCATACACGCGCTTAATGGTGCCATCCGCGCTGCGTTGTTCAGTCACCTTCTTCAGGCTGCCGAGCGCTGCTTCTGCTTGTAAGCGCTCTCGGAGTGCCTTGGGTAGGTTCGTCATCTCATCAAAGCTGGAAACACGCTGCTCGTACAGCCAGTTCCAAACTTGCTTGGCGCGGAAGGCAGGCTGCCCCCATGCCTTAAGCTGTGCCGTCAGGTCGTCAAACGTCAGGTCGTACAGGTTTATCATGTTGTGTCGTCTCGATACTGAAAGTTGGGTGGTTATATGCCGCGTGCGACAATGTTCGCCAGTGCTTCTGCCGCGAGGAAGCGTGTATACGGGTTTTGTTCGCGCATCAGCCGTTGTAACGCCGTAATCGCCTCATCGCCGCCGATGCGAGCAATGGACTGCGCGGTTTTGTGCTGCACTTTTCGGTTGCCATCCGTGGTTAGCACCCCGATCAGGATAGGGATGTGGGTATCGTCACCCAGTGTGCCGATCACCCCCACAGCGGTTTCACGCTCTAGCACCGTCCCGTGGTACAGCAGCGCCACCGCCGCCGCCAGGAACTGTTCGCGGGCATTGCCGTTGCTTTGTTCATTTGTGGACATATCAGCTACCCTACCGCCTAACCAATGAAACCATTACCGCTATAAGGATAATCACCGCCGCAACGGCAATCAATCCCAGGGAAACTAGCTGCGGCGTAGAAAGCTGTGTTGCCTGCTGCCCAATCTCTAGAATCGCGGGCAGTGGGGTGGGCGTCGGCGTCGGCGTGAACACATCGCGTGCCGGGCGCGGCGTGAACGATGGTGTGATACTTGGCGTCGGCGTGACGCTCGGCGTCCAGGTCACGGTTGGTGTGTCGGTCGGGGTGCGCGTGGGCAGGCGGGTGTTAGTCGATGTGGGCGAAAGCACGGGCGTCGGGGTGCGGGTCGGCGGTCCGTAAACATCTAGCGCAAATGCCTGCACTGCGTCATCCGTCAGCACCCATGCCTCCCACGCCGGGTACAGCGCCGCCAACGGCAGCCCCGTTACAGACTCGTAAGCGTCGGTAAAGCTGCCCGTTATGCCGGGTTCTGGTGTGGCTTCCGGTGCGGCACGCTGGGTTGGGTTTGCCAGTGTGTACACCGCGTCTAGTCCATATTGCGATGCGATGTACAGCACCAGCCCGTAGCTCTGCGCCTCCCACAGCGCATAGCCAGGGGCATCGAGTGCGGGCGGGGCTGCCTGCAACTGCTCGAACGACAGCAGACCATCACTGCGTGCGGCAAGCTCAATGGTCGCCAGTCGGTCAATCGTGTTGCGCGGGTCGTACACCCGTGTGACGCCCGCCTGGAACCACAGCGGTACATCGCTCGTATCCCAAATCGGCGCATAGGCACGCGCCACCAAAAAGTCCGACAATTGCGCAAGCGTCGTTTGGTAGCCGCCACGCTCTGTGAAGATGACCTGCGGAGTCTGCTCGTACAACGCCGCCGCCAGCACAGGATCGCACGGTACGCGAATGCCAAAAAACGAACTGAACGCGATGAACTCACCCGTTTGCTCGCTAACCTCTTCCGTCGCCGGAGCTACCGCAGGGGCAGGTGTAGCGGTGTCCTCCAGTTCAGCACCGTCCACAGGTGTGCAGCCCAACACAGCGTCCTCCGGGTAGATGACGATGCTTATGGGGTCAAGTGGTGTGGCATTGTCTGCAAGCAATTGGTACGCAGGAATCAAATCATCAAGGGCACGCGCCAACCCACCCGATTCTGCCGGGTAGATCAGCGTGAGCGGAATATCGTCCGCGCTGTCCTGCTGCCAGTCGTAACGCTGGTCTGTGAACACAAGCGTGCCGTCCAGGGTTTCGGTCGTGCCGTCGCCCACCGTCAGCGTCCAAGCGTAGCGTACATCCGTGAACAGACCTGGCAGTTCGTCAACAGACTGGAACTGCCACGGGTAGGTCACGCGCAGCAAGTCGCCCTGGCGTGTGTACACATCCCCGTCGTCCAAGGGGATCACAAACTGGCGCGTTGCCTCGCCTGCGGGTTCCACCAGCAGCGTGATGAGCGTTATATCCAGCTCGTCGGGGACACGCGCCTCCACCTGGAAGATTATGCCAGACGGGAAGATAGGGCGTGCGTCTTGGAACCGAAAATATTGTGGTGGGTCTTCCGGCGCAGTTGTGGGTGGGGGTGGTGTATCCGTCTGGGCGGCGACAGCACCCACCCCCGTTAGCAGCAGCAGAACCCAACAAAGATAGCGCATCGCGCTAGAAGGAGATGGGCAAAATGGTCGATACAAGCAGCAGCGCTCCCTCGGTTGCCTCCGGCAGCAGACCTGCTTCTTCTAGCCGGATGTAGACGTACGCCAATCCTAGCAGAACAAAGTTGTAGGTGAAGTGCGCGATAATCGCTGCTGTGGTGCTCTGGCGCTGCTTGAGCACGCCGAACGCCCCGCCAACAACCAGGATCGCAGCAGAGCCAGGCGTAAACGCGTATTGTGAGTGCAGCAGCGCGAAGAACAACGTCGTGGGGATCAAGCCAAACACGGGTTGCAGCGCCCCACGGAACAGAATTTCCTCGCCGACGGCGGCAGAAAATGCCGCCAGGAACACGATAAACAGCGAGTTACCCAGCGCCCGCGCGATCTGGTCGGATGCGGCACCCTGCTCCTGGAGTGCCTCCGGCGAGAAGATAAACGTCAACGTTGCGCTGAACACAAAGATGAGCACGAGGCAGGCGAACGCCGTGCCCACGCCCCACAGCACATCGTCAAATGTGGGTATACGCAGTGCCAGCCGCTCTGTTGCCTGCGTCCACGTCCGGCGAACCACCAACCCCACCCCCAGGAACGCCAACACAACCATCAGCGCGAGGTTTACCACGGCGTCCGCCGCGCCGGGGCTTTGCGCTTCCAGGTTTTCCGCCAGCCCAGCGACGCCGCCCGCAATCAACAGTTCCATGGTTGTGTATGCAAGCCCAGCAACCGCCAGCACCAACGCCGTGCGGTGCACATACGAATCCGGGTTGAAGGTCGCGCCGCCGCCAAGCCGCGCCGCCAGCCACTCCCGCACCGGGTGAGAGAACATCACCGCCGCGCACAGCCCCGCCGCGATCACCCCCACGGCAGATACGGTTAGCGCAGTGTCCAGGTCAACCTGAATGCTGCTCTCTGCGGCAAGCTCTGGCGAAAGTGCAGAGGACAACGCCCCGCCTGCACTCAGCAGCAGCACCATCAGCAATCCCGCCTGCATCAGCAGCAGCACACCGCCACCGCCTTTCCGCGCAGGTTGCTGCGAGAACTGTGCGGTATCCGTAGACTCATAACGGTAGGGATAGGCAAGGACTAACTGCCGCTGCTGCACAAATCGCCTGCCGTCAAGCTGGTTTGCCAGCAGCACCAACCCCACCAGATACACCAGCACAACCGCGATCGAAATCCACTGCATGGTTAACACTCTTTGCGTAGTCAGACATTGCGATCATTATAGCGGTTTATGCTTTCTTTGTGGGTTGTGCTTCGCAGACGTTAAATTAGCCCATTGACCGCGCAAAATTGCGTGTGGTAGCATGACGTTTACGCGGGTAAACCGCCGTCGCCTTCCAGGAGGGATGGCTGAGTGGTTTAAAGCGGTGGTCTTGAAAACCATTGTGTCGTTCGCGGCACCGGGGGTTCGAATCCCTCTCCCTCCGCTGTAAAACCACATGCAGATTTACAACCATATTGGGGAGGTGCCAGAGTGGACGATTGGGGCCGCCTGCTAAGCGGTTGCACGGTCAAAAGCCGTGCCGCAGGTTCGAATCCTGTCCTCCCCGCACGTAAGTAACAAACACACCCGCCGTTGGCGGGTGTTTGCGTTATGTGGGAATTAACGCGCCAAACATGCGCTGGCGTACCCCTGCGATAAACGCATCATCGCCGACCTACCCGCGCAGAAGAACGTGCCTTCGATATTGTGATTGTGAACGTGATGCGCGATGTCGCCGCAGAGCATGCGGTATCCACTGCGCAAATTGCTCTCGCATGGCTGCTGCACCAACCCGGCGCTTCCGATGTGTGCCCTCCTGAACAATCGGCAGGGCACATTCAAATTTTGCTAGCTCCGCAGCGCCCCGCCCAACGCAGCATTTCATCCAGCACAACCCTTCACCGCCTGTGCTCGCCGTTCACCGGGGTCAAACTTGCCCATCTGGCTCTCGGTCTATGCCGTGACGAGCTTGGCAAACTCACGGGCATTGTGCGCAAGATCATCGCTGTAACCGTACAGCCCCCCGGCAACCAGGAAGATCACATCGTTGCCATAGAACGCACGCAGTTCAGGAATCCGCGCTAGTGTCATGCCGCCGCCGGGAACGGGGAAGATCGGTTTGAGGTGTCCCATGGGGGCGTTACAACCGTGCATCACGCCCTGGCACTGCGCCTGAGTGTACGGGAAACGCCCACCAAAGTTGACGAATATCGAGGCATCCGCGCCAGCGAGCCGCATGAGCTGTCCGTAGGTAAAGTAGTGTGCCATGCCATTGCGCATAGACGTCACAAAGCTGCCACTAAGCGCCGGATGTGCCAGCACCGGCAGCGCCAGCGCATCGTCATCCGCCAGCACGCGCAGCCCGTCTACCCCGGTTAGCCCCCAACTGACCATCACGCCGCCAGCGCCTACGTCTTTGGCGTAGCGTGCGCGGTCGTGCAGTTCATCCAGGGGTGCGGTCACGTTCGGCACGTACAGCGATGTGCGCCCAGTTTCGGCATTGGCACGCTGCACCGCCTCCGCACACAGGCGCACCCGCTCCTCATACGGGGCAAAGGGCTGGTTTGCCAACCCGTGGTCGTCCTTGATAATGTCGATGCCGCCCAAAGCAAATTGATAGGCGATTTCGGCAAACTGCGCGGGGTTCAGTCCCATCGGCTTGAGCGCGGTGCACAGCAGCGGGCGGGTGGGCGCGTCCAGCAGTGCCCGCAAGCCCGGCACCCCATAGCGCGGACCCTTAAACGTGCCGAGCAAACTGTCTGGCAAGTCCAGGCGCACAACTTGAATATCCGCCTGCATACTGGTGTTACCGAACACCACATTCAGCAGTTGTGTGATTCCCGTTCCCGCGCTTTCCACCGCATAGCTAATAGTGACCAGCGCAGCATCCGCCCCCTGCTCAATCGCCTCAATTTGCCCGACGACATGCGCTTGCACATCGCCGGACGGCACGAGGTTCGCGGGTAGCTCAACGGTCTGCTCCAGGGCGATGCCCTGCGCGGTCTTCTCCACATCTGTGCCGTAGAGCCGATACTGTACGCGAAAGCGCTCGCCGCTTAGCCCCGGTACCTGTGTGTTCTGTGGCAGTGGCATAGCAGCTAGAAGAAGCGAATTTCTTCGCGGCGCACGGCGAGCAGTACCGCAAACACCAGCACGCCGCCCCGCACAATCTCCTGCAAGTAGAACGGCGCACCCACCATGTTCAGTCCGTTGTTCAAGATGCCCAGCGTCAGCACACCGATAATCGTGCCCAGGATGTTCGCCTGCCCACGCCGGATCGTCGTCATCCCCAGGAACACCGCCGCCAGGCTATCCAGCGTGTACTGTGCCGCGCCCTCCGGCTGTGCCGCGCCCAGGTAAGACGTGAGCATGATGCCCGCCAGCGCCGCACAAACACCACTCGTTACCAGCCCGATGGTGCGGTAGCGCCCGGTTTTAATGCCGCTGAGCTTCGCCGCCTTCGGGTTGGCACCCGTGGCGATCACATAACGCCCCGCCTTGGTGAAGTTCAAAAACAGGTACAGCAGCGCAACAACGATTGCCGCCAGCACAACCGTGAACGGAATGGGACCAACAAAACCCTGCCCGATAAACTCGAAGCTTTCCGGCAGGCGACCGTAGATGCTATCACCCCCGGCGTAGGCGTAGTTCACGCCCTGTGCAATAGACGAGCCGCCAATGTTGGCAATGTGCGATGGCACCCTGATGCGCG
>CAYVGI010000094.1:0-19267 GCA_964451095.1 uncultured Anaerolineaceae bacterium | reverse complement strand
GTTCTTCTGGCTGACGGTGGGCTTCACGTTCTTCTACAGTGACGTGATGGTGCAAAACCAGAGCCTCGCGGATAACCTCCAGCGGCAGGGCGGCTTTATCCCCGGCATTCGCCCCGGCAAACGCACCGACGAGTACATCCAGCGCGTGACCAGACGCATTACGCTGGTGGGTGCGGTGTTCCTGGGCATCATCGCTATCATTCCGGGGGTAGTGGGTGCACTGAACAGTCTCTTGTTCGATGTGGCGGCAACACAAACCACCAACGCCGCCTTCGTGCTCAGCGGTGCTGGGCTTATCATTGTCGTGGGCGTGGTGATCGACACCTTACGCCAGCTAGAGGCACAGCTTGTGATGCGTAACTACGAAGGTTTCATGCGTTAGTGCCACATTCCTGGCGCTGCGCAGAGAACATTACTGGGGGTGGGGCGTTGCCCTGCCCCCCTGTTGTTTTAAACTGCTCGGTGACAAAATAATGTTTTTGGAGAATCTTAGATGAGTTTGTACATCATCATGATGGGCGTGCAGGGCGCGGGCAAGGGGATGCAAGCAGGGGCAATTTCCGACGCATACGGCATCCCGCATGTGTCCACGGGAGACATCTTCAGGGGGATGCAGCACCGTGACGACGCGCTCGCACAGGAGGTCAAGGCGATTTTGGAGGCGGGCAAGCTCGTTGACGATGACCTGACCTGCCGCATCGTAGAAGACCGCCTGAGCGAAGAAGACGCTCGCAACGGTGTCATCCTGGACGGATTCCCGCGCAACGAGGCACAGGCAAGCTGGCTGGACGAATACCTGACGGGCAAGGGCACCCGCCTCACCGCTGTGTTCTGGTTCGAGCTTGACCTGTACATCGCGTTTAAGCGGGCATTCGGGCGCATCAGCGACAAAGAAACGGGCGACACCTACAACATCTTCTACAACAACGATGGCATTTCGTCCTGGGATGTGGAAAAACACCCGGACGAAGCGTTCCCGCCGCGTCTAAACGCCACCCTGACCAGCGGCAACCCGGTCAAGCGGCGTGCAGACGACGAAAACGCCTACGCGGTGTTGCGCCGCATCGACACGTACATGGAGCAGACCGCCCCGCTGCTGGACTACTACAAGGCACATGACCTGGTTGTGAACATCAACGCAGACCAGTCCATCGATGCGGTGACGGCAGACATCAAGACAGCGATTGAGGCGCGGCAGGCAAAGGCGTAGGCTTTTTAACAGGGTCACACAGGCGAAAACGATGTAGGGAACGTAGCGGGTGTCCAGCGGCGCACGGCTAAATGACATGCGACACCTGCTCCGTTCCTTATGTAAGCCAAACGTCGCTGTATATTGTTAGCAGGACAGACGGGAATCAGGCGCAATGGCAGAACTCACGCTGAAAACGCAGGAAGAAATTGAGATCATGCGCGAGGCGGGGCGCATCGTGGCGCTTGCCCACGCTGCGATGAAGGACGCGCTGCGCCCCGGCGTCACCACCCTGGAACTGGATACCATCGCGGAGCAGGTGCTGCGCGACCACGGCGCGGTTCCAGCGTTTTTGGGCTATCCCAAGCTCAACGCGCCAGACTTCCCCGCGACTATCAATGCGTCCATCAATGAGGAACTGGTGCACGGCATCCCCAGCGCAGACCGCACCGTTGAGGAAGGCGACATCATCTCGCTGGACGTGGGCTGCCACTACCAGGGCTTTGTGGGCGATGCCGCGATAACCCACGCCGTGGGGGAGGTGCCCCCGGCGGTGCAGCGCTTGCTAGATGTAACAGAACGGGCGCTGCACGTCGGCATAGAGGCGTCTGTGGTGGGCAAGGAAACCCGCGATGTTGCGCTTGCCATCCAGCGCTACGTAGAGGGGCAGGGCTACAGCGTCGCCCGTGAGTACACCGGGCATGGCGTGGGGCGTGCCATGCACGAAGCACCCGCCATCCCCAACTGGTGGGCGCGAAAGCGCCGCAAGTCCCCGTACGAGAGCGTAATGCTTGTCGTGGGCATGGTGTACGCCATCGAGCCGATGGTGATTACCGGCAAACCCGACACCCGCGAGCTAGACGACCAGTGGACGGTCATCACACGCGACCGCTCGCTGTGCGCCCACTGGGAGCACACCATCGCCATCACCAACGACGGACCGGAGATTCTCACGCTGCCATGACCGACATCGACATCAGCAAGGAGGGCACCCAACCCATGATCGCACAGGAGCAAACGCTCACCGCCGCCGATTTCTGGCAGATGGTGGGCGATTTACCGGACGATAAGCACTACGAACTCGTTGATGGGGAGATTGTCGCCGTGGCACCACCCAAGCGTATGAATTCGTATTTGGTGGCGCGCCTGGTGACGTTGTTCACCAACTATGCCGACGAACATGACCTTGGCGCTGTCTTCGGTGCTGATGGCGGTTTCATACTTACTGCCACTAACGTTCGCATTCATTCCTGATGCCTCGTTTGTGGCAAAGGCACGCATTGCGGAGATGAACGCCGCCGAAGAGGGCGACAGCGTGTTCGCGCCAGATTTAGCGGTCGAGGTTGTATCTCCGAGTGAGCCACGGCGCAAGCTGCACGAGAAAACGCGCCTGTACCTGGACGCCGGGTGCCGGATGAGGTGGCACGTTCACCCGCAGGAGCAGGCAATTGAGGTGTGGCAGAAGAACGCAGCGGGCAAGCTGGAACTGGAAGCGTTCACGCGCGAGCAAACCGTGAGCGGCGGCGATGTGCTGCCGGGGTTCACACTGGTGGTAAAAACCCTGTTCGAGAACATGCCCGCGTAATAAACCACTTGCCACAACACGTCAAATTGGTTGTGGACAAACCACGCCCATTCCCATAAAATGCTATATTCGGTAATACGTCCGAGCGAGGTGAACAATGAAAGTTTCCACGTCCGTGAAGAAGCGCTGTCCCAAGTGCCGTGTTATTAAGCGCAAGGGACGTGTGATGGTGATCTGCTCCAACCCCAAGCACAAGCAGAAGCAGGGTTAGGCAACAGCACCAACCGGGCGCAGTACAGGGCGGGGGACGTGCCCCCGCCCGCCAGCGCACAACCAGTTTTGAGGAGCGAGTGACGAGTTATGGCACGTATTGAAGGTGTGGATATCCCGCGTAACAAGCGTGTGGAAATATCCCTGACGTACATCTACGGCATCGGTCGCACGACCAGCCAGAAGATTTTAGCAGCAACAGGTGTAGACCCCAGCATCCGCGTGAAAGACCTGACAGAAGACCAGGTACAGCTCATCCGCGATGAAATGGGCAGCTACACCGTAGAGGGTGACTTGCGCCGTCAGGTCACGCTGAACATCAAGCGCCTGTCCGAAATTGGCAGCTACCGGGGGCTACGCCACCGTCGTAACCTGCCGCTGCGCGGGCAGCGCACCAAAACCAACGCACGCACACGGCGCGGCACTCGTAAGACCGTACCGGGGCGTGGTCGTCGTCGCGGCAAGTAATCTGCCGGACTCATTCGCGGCTCAGCCTTGTGCTAGCCGCACCCGCAAACTGGCATTGGGTGTACGCACGGGCGCACGCGGCAGCAGCTAAGCACCGCACACACCGCCCAAATTGACCTGGCGACACGCACAGCGCGTCTCCACACGATACATACCAGCGCCAGCATAGCAACAGTCTAGCCGCAGGTGTACCAGATGCTGATCTGCGGTTTTTCGTCTGTCTGTAGCGGGTGGTGTAATAATTTTTGACAGATGGGGCGGTTCAGTTCGCCCCCGTGCAACAGAAAAGTGGAGTAACCATGGCAAGACAGAAAAAGGGCGGGCGCCGCGCCGCCAAGAAGGTGCAGAAGAACATCCCCTACGGACAGGGGCACATCTACGCCACCTTCAACAACACCATCGTTTCCATGACGGATCAGTCCGGCAATGTAATCTCCTGGGCGAGCGCCGGCACCGCTGGCTTTAAGGGCAGCCGCAAGAGCACGCCCTACGCCGCACGGGTCGCCGGGCAAAGCGCCAGCGAAGCAGCGCAAACGCACGGCATGACCGAGGTGGACGTGTTCGTTAAAGGACCAGGACCAGGGCGCGAGGCAGCAATCCGCGCAATCCAGGCAAGTGGGCTAAAGGTGCGCTCCATCACGGATGTGACGCCTGTGCCGCACAACGGTGTACGTGCGCCGAAGAAGCGCCGCGTATAGTTGCCGCTCAAGCAGCAGTTTAACGAGTTACAGTTACAAGGAATACGGAGGAAGACGCGACCCCTATGAACAACACACTGGTGCTGCCACAGCGCATCCAAAAGGACGCCACTACCGCCAACTACGGGCGCTTTGTTGTTAGCCCGCTTGCCAGCGGCTATGGTGTGACGGTGGGCAATGCGCTGCGGCGCGTGCTCATTTCATCCCTGCCGGGCGCTGCGGTAACAAGCATTCGCGTTTCCGACGTGCACCACGAGTTTTCCACCATCCCGCACGCACGCGAGGACATGACCCAGCTCGTCTTGCAGGTGAAGCGGCTGCGGCTGCGGTTGCTGGACGAAGAACTGGACAGCGCCCGCCTGCGGCTAGAACATCGTGGGGAGGGCACCGTTACAGCGGCGGACATCATCCCGCCGCCAGAGGTTGAGATCGAAAATACCGACCTGTACCTGTTCACGGTGGATTCCCCCGACGCATACCTGGAAATGGAGTTTGAGGTGCGGCTGGGGCGCGGCTTTAGCCCCGCAGAAGAACGCGGACGCCTGCCGATTGGTGAGCTGCCCGTGGATGCCATCTTCAGCCCCATCACCCGCGTGAACTTCGACGTAGAGAACGAGCGCGTGGGCGAGCACAACCACTACGACCGACTGGTCATCGAGATTTGGACGGACGGCACCACCCGCCCAGAAGAGGCGATGCACCAGGCGGCACGCATCCTCATGCGCCACCTGACGGTGATCGCCGGGGCAGACCCGCAAATGTCCGCAGAGGGCTTTGTGGACATTGACCCGGTTGAGGAAGAAAAGCCTGTTGCCAAGAAGAGCACCCACCAGGCGGCGCTGTACGAAAAGCCCATCGAGGAGCTAGACCTGAGCGTGCGCGTGTTCAACTCGCTTAAGCGCACAGGCATCACCACGATTGGTGACGTGCTGGACATGCTCGACCGCGGACCGGATGCCATGCTGGCAATCCGCAACTTCGGCGAGAAGTCTTTGGATGAACTGGCGGAAAAGCTCCAGGCGAAGGGCTACCTGCCCAGCGACGAGTAGCGATTATCGGTGGGGGTGCCAGCGTGCTGCACTCCTACCACGACGAGAAGAATTTGGACAAGGCACTGAGTTGAGATAGGACGAGAACGATGAGACACGGTGTAAAAGGGAAAAAGCTGGGAAGGGACAGCGGGCACCGCAAGGCGCTGCGCCGTAACCTGACCATTTCACTGTTCGAGCACGGGCGCATCCGCACCACCCGCAGCAAGGCAGACTTTGTGCGCGGGCACGTCGAGCGGCTGATTACCATCGCTAAGCGTGGCTACCGCCGCATGGAAGAAAGCGGTGACCAGAAAGACCTCGTGCACGCGCAGCGCGTAGCAGCGAGCCGCCTGTACAACCGCCGCGAACTGGTGCAAAAGCTGTTCGACGAAATTGCGCCGCACTACATGGATCGTGAGGGCGGTTACACCCGTATCCTCAAGCTGGGACCGCGCAAGGGCGACCAGGCGGAAATGGTGCTGCTGGAACTGGTCGACTACGACGAGATCGGCGCGGAATAGCGGTCGCCTGTAGCACATGCCATGGCACGCTACCGTGCAACACTCGCCTACGATGGCAGCAGCTTCCAGGGGTTCCAGCGCCAGCGCGATGGCACCCCCACTGTGCAGGGCACAGTAGAGGCAGCGCTGCGGGCAATCGTACGCCAGGACGTGACGGTGATTGGCGCTGGGCGCACCGATACGGGCGTGCACGCCACCGGGCAAGTGATTGCATTTGACCTGGACTGGACGCACGGCGAACGGGCGCTGTATCAGGCGATAAACGCTAACCTGCCGGATGCGGTTGCCGTAGTGAACCTGGCGCAGGCGGAAGCGGACTTCCACCCGCGCTACCACGCGCTGCGGCGGCAGTACCAGTACACGCTCATCCTGGCGGATCATCCGCTGCCACTGCAACGCCACACCGCCTGGATTGTCCAGCGGGGGCACCTGCGCCACCTTGACGCAGACGCCATGATCGCAGCGGCGGGGCGGTTAGTAGGCAGGCGAGACTTTGGTGCGTTGGGCACACCGCCGCAGGGCACAAACACCGTGCGTCAGGTTTTCCGCAGCGCGTGGGCGCACACAGCACAGGATGGCGGCACCCGGTGGGTGTACACCATCGAGGCGGATGCGTTTCTGTATCGCATGGTACGCCGTACGGTGGGCATGTTGTATGATGTGCTGCGCGGACGACTGAGCGAGGCGGCGTTTGCCAAGCTGCTAGACGCAGGTGAGGTAGCACGCGGCGTGACTATCGCACCGCCGCAGGGGTTGGCACTCACGCGGGTGTGGTACCCAGGTGAGCTAACCGACAACAACGACAACGAGGCGGACAGGCAAACACGCCCAAGTCCGCAATCAACGAGCGAAGACTGATAACAGACAACCGGGAACGGACAAATAGGAAGCAAAAATGGCTAAGTACAAAACCTACGCAACGAAAGAGAGCGAAATCCAGCGCGATTGGTGGCTGGTAGACGCCGAGGGGCAAAACCTGGGTCGTCTTTCCACCCGCATTGCAGAGATTTTGCGCGGCAAGCACAAGCCGACCTTCTCCCCGCACCTGGACACAGGCGACTACGTGGTGGTCATCAACGCGGAGAAGATCACAGTAACGGGCAACCGCCTCGACCAGAAGATCTACTGGCGCCACACCGGCTACCCCGGCGGTATCCGTGGCATCACCCTGCGAGAGCAGCTTGCCAAGCACCCGGAGCGCGTGCTAGAGCACTCCGTGAAGGGCATGCTGCCAAGCAACAGCGCCCTCGGTCGCGCCATGTTCAAGAAGCTGAAGGTCTACACCGGACCGACCCACCCGCACGAAGCACAAGACCCCAAGCCGCTGAAGATCACCACACGCGGCGCCAAGGACAGTTAACCCAACGAGGATATAAACGAGAATGAGCGAACTTTTTGCATCTCAGTACTTTGAAGGCATCGGGCGGCGCAAGGCAGCATCCGCACGGGTGCGCCTGTACCCCGGCGGCAGCGGCAACGTCATCGTCAATGACAAGGACGCGCTAGATTTCTTCCCGCGTGCAGGCGATGTCGCCATCATGCTGGAACCGCTGTCCACCGTCGGGCAGGAAACCGCGTTCGACATCTCCGTGCATGTGAAAGGCGGCGGCATCACCGGGCAGCGCGAGGCAGTCAAGCTGGGCATCGCCCGTGCGCTGCTCAAGGTAGACCCGGACATGCGCAGCCAGCTTAAGCCAGAAGGCTTCCTTACCCGTGACGCCCGCGTCAAAGAGCGTAAGAAGCCCGGTCTTAAGCGTGCACGCAAGGCACCAACCTACACCAAGCGCTAAACCGCACTTGCGCACCAGCAACATCACACAAAACAGGCGAGGGTTCACCAACCGTCGCCTGCTTCGCGTTCGTTCCCGTTATGTGCTGGTGCCGCTTTGCTTAATCCCCGCCCGGTGTGGCGACCTGTGCTTTGCGCTCGCGCAGCTCTTTTTGCGTGGGCACTGCCCGGCGTTTGCGCCAGCCCACAATGAAGTAGCCGATGAGGAACACGTCCAGCAGGTGCTCGATGGGCGCGAAGATGGCACCGTAGTGATTGGGATCCCAGTAGCTCACCGGGCTTTGGAAGCGCAACTCCCAGTTGAGCGGGTACAGCAGCAGCGGTCCGTCGTGGTGATGCGTGAGGATATCTGCGAAGCTGTGCAGCCCATTGCCCACCGCAAACCAGAAGAGCCACTGCCCCCAGGTGCGCCCCTGCCGGAAGCCAAACCACCAGCCGATGAACAGATACAGCGCAATCATGACGGGGGAGTGGAACAGGCTGTGCCCGGTCACCCAAACGGGATCGCTGAAGTAAAGCGCGTCGTAAGCAGGTCCGAAAATCTCTTGCGGCGGGCGGTTGAAGCCCCCCCTGCGCTGCACATAGTTGATGGTGAGCACGGTCAGTGCCGCGTCTGGGATGAGTGAGCCGATCACCAGCGCCCAGTACTTGGGGCGGATGCCGCGCTTTTCCAGTTGTTTGCCAAGCGCAGCATTGATGATGGCGTGGGAATAGGTCTGCATGGGGTGTATCCTCTTGTCTGCTCTGCGTCGCCTAGTATAGGCTAACGCCCATGGGCACAAACCGGACGCTCGTCTAGTTTTAATGTGCCGGGGATTGATTGATGCCCTTATCTCGCCGCCCCAGGTAAAACAATGCCCAAACCCATTACCATCATCCTCCTTATTGCGCTGCTGCTGCGCCTAACCTACGTGCTGGCGCAAGACCACACCGCCCCGTTCGACCGGGCGGGCGGCAGCGACACATGGTGGTACCTGGAATATGGCTATCGTCAGGTGGTGGACGTACAGTTGGAGCCGCTTTCCACTGCGCCGCTGTATGTGCTGGTGGTGGGTGGGGTGCGCCTGCTGCTGCAACCCGCATCGGATGAAGTGGTCACGCTGGTTGCGCCGCCCGGCGGCGGGCTAGATGTGGTGTCTGTGCCGGGGGTTGCCGCCCCCGCCGCTGTGATCGCCATCCGCGTGCTGCAAGCGCTGCTGAGCACAGCGGTGGTGTACTTTGTCTATCGCACGGCGCGGGCACTTGCCGATGACGAGCGGGTTGGCTTGGTGGCAGCAGCGGTGATGGCAGGGTCGGTGGCGATGCTCGTCAGCGCGGCAGAAATCCAGACGGAAACACTGTACCTGTTCTTCCTCACTGCGGCGCTGATGCTGTACACCGAACTGTCGGCAGGTGCGTTTACGCCAAAGCGCCCGCTGCTGTGGTTCGCGGTGTGCGGTGGGCTGTTCGGGTTAGCGACGCTCACACGGGCGGTGCTGCTGCTCTATCCGCTGGGGCTGCTGCTGCACGCGCTGCTGTTACGCTGGCGTGGCAATACCACGCAGATTACCGTGCGAGGGGTGGCGCTGCTGCTGGCGGTGTATATCGCGGTCGGCTCCGTGTGGACGGGGTACTACGCGCTGCGCTGGGGGGAGTTAGTCGTGGGTGCCAAGGGCATGACGGCGTTTTTCTACCTGGGCACACAGGGCAGCGCCGCACCACCCGAGGTCATCGACGAGGCACTCGGCGCAACGAGCGACGACCCCATCAACGACGCAGATTTCGCTGCCGGCGCAGCACAAACCATCGCGTCCGCGCCGCTGGACTACGCCGCCCGCCGCGCAGGCAATTTGCTGGCGGCATATGCCCAACCGTATGGAACCGCGAACTTCCCAGGGGAGAGCCTGCGGGCGCTCGTGTTCAATTGGCTGCACGATGACCGCTCGCCTGCGGGTTTCGTGCGCGTGGTGCGCGGCGATGCATTCCTGCCCAAGCTGCTGTTGTACCTCGTGCACTACGGCGGGCTGGTGCTGGGACTAATCGGCATGTGGCTGTGTCGCGCTCGCTGGGGGGTGGCACTGCCGCTGCTAGGATTTGTGCTGTACGTCACGTTGTTGCATCTGGTGCTGCTGGCGCTGCCGCGCTATCTGTTCCCGCTGCTGCCCGTGTGGTGGTGCTTCGGGGCGGTGGCAGCCGTGCGAATGTGGGACGTTATGTATACCCGGCGCAAATAGAACGTTAACCCCGTTCTTTTGGTTAGGGGGCGGTCTATTGACCCGCCCTGCGATACGGACTATGATGATATTGTTAAGGTTTGCAACCTAACATCCACTTTTTGAATCGAGGTAACTTCGGTGAGTAAAAAATCCCCAAGAAACGACTCGAACAACGACAACAATAATGGCAATGGCAACAGTCCATTCGGCAACCGGAACGCCCAGCGCTTCTGGATTATCGCCATCGTTGTTGTGTCCGTGTTGTTCCTGTTGATGTTGGTCAACAACAACAACTTCCAGGGTGGCGAAGACAACACCTGGAACGATGTCGTTGAAGAAATTCAAGACAGCAACGTGCAAACCATTACCACCATCGGTGGCGAGCGCGTGGTTGTTGAGCTGGAAAATGGCGAACCGCTGAGCCTGTACAAAGACCCCGACACCGATCTCATCCAAACATTGCTCAACTACGGCATTACCCAGCAGGAGCTAGGCACGTTTGAGTACCGCCCGCAGCGCGGCGACGACACCGGGCAAATCCTGTTCCAGGTGTTCCTGGCGGTTGTGCCGTTCCTCATCATCGGCTGGCTGGTCTGGCGTATGATGCGTTCCGTACGCGGCGGTCAAGATCAGGCGATCAACTTTGGGCGCAGCCGTGCCCGCGTCAGCCGCGACGTTGAGCGCCCACAGGTGCAGTTCAGCGATGTGGCGGGCAACGAAGAGGCAAAAGAGGAACTACAAGAAATCGTGGAGTTCCTGAAGGAGCCGGAGAAGTTCATCCAGCTTGGTGCCCGCATCCCCAAGGGTGTGCTGATGGTCGGTCCGCCAGGGACGGGTAAAACGCTTATGGCGCGTGCCGTTGCCGGTGAAGCAGGCGTGCCGTTCTTCCACATCAGCGGCTCGGAGTTCGTGGAGATGTTCGTGGGCGTGGGTGCCTCCCGCGTGCGCGACCTGTTCGAGAACGCCAAGAAGGAAGCACCTGCCATCATCTTCATCGACGAGATTGACGCGGTCGGTCGCCAGCGTGGTGCTGGGCTGGGCGGCGGTCACGATGAGCGTGAGCAAACACTCAACCAGATTCTGGTAGAGATGGACGGCTTCGAGAACGACACCAACATTATCATGATCGCGGCAACCAACCGCCCGGACATCCTCGACCCCGCGCTGCTGCGCCCCGGTCGCTTCGACCGCAAGGTGACGATGGACACGCCCGACGTGAAGGGACGCCTGGAGATCCTGAAGGTGCACGCCCGTGGCAAGCCGCTGGCAAATGATGTTGACCTGGAAGCGCTGGCGAAGATCACCCCCGGCATGAGCGGTGCCGACCTGGAAAACCTGCTCAACGAAGCGGCACTGCTCGCCGCCCGCCGCAACAAGCGCAGCATCAGCATGAGCGAGCTAAACGAGAGCATGGAGCGCGTGGCGATGGGTCCTGCCCGCAAGAGCCGCGTCATGTCCCCGCGTGACAAGGAGATCACCGCCTACCACGAGGCAGGGCACGCGCTGCTGTTCCACTTCCTGGAAAACACCGCGCCCGTGCACAAGATCACCATTGTGCCGCGTGGTCGTGCTGGCGGTTATGTGCTGCCCATCCTGGACGAGGACGTGAAGTACTTCACCCGCGAGCAGTTCGAGGACACCATTTGTGCGGGCATGGGCGGGCGCGCCGCAGAATCGCTGGTGTTCCAGCACCTGACAACGGGCGCAAGCAGCGACCTCCAGCAGGCAACAGACCGTGCCCGTGCCATGATTACCCAGTTCGGCATGAGCGAAACGCTCGGACCGCGCACGTTCGGCAGCAACAGCGGCAACCCGTTCCTGGGGCGCGGCTGGATTGACGAGCGCGACTACAGCGAAGAGGCAGCACGGGTGATTGACGACGAGATCAAGCGCATCACCAACGGTGCCTACGAGCGTGCAGTCAGCATCCTGAAGGCAAACCGCGACAAGCTGGAAATGCTGGCAAAGGTGCTCATCGAGCGCGAAACGCTCGACCGCCAGGAGTTCGAGTACCTGATGGAGAACGGCGAACTGCCGGAGGACATCATGGACGTGCTGCCGGGTGGCACGCCATCTGACGATATGCCAGAGGTAGACACACCAGACAGTGACGCCGACCTCCCGGCGGACGAAGACGCATCGGATGTGGAAAGCAGCGGCGGCAAACTGGGACCGTCCCCGGCATAACCTTAGCGATATGTTCGGTGTAGGAGGCGTTAGGGACATGTAAACGCCTCCTCCCAACACAATTCCTCCCTTTAGAATAAAATGCACCCCCCCCGCCATTAGGGTGCATTTCAAGTTGGTGCGCCACATTTTAGCCCTCACCTCAACCCATCTCCCCAGCGTGCTGACGACACTGGGAGAGGGGCTAAAATCTCGATCTAAGCGGTATGTTCCCCCTTCTCCTAGCCGCGTAGCGGCGGTCGGGAGAAGGGGGCTAGGGGGATGAGGGCTAAACGCACTGAAGTGAAATACACCCCCGTCATTACCTAAATATGCCCCGCCCGCGTGAATTGTGTATAATACGTGTTAGAACTTCTAACGTAAGCGAACGGGAAAAAGAGGGGCAAACCCACCCATGTCCGACGATCCCAAGGCAAAAAACGGCTGGCACGCACCAGAAAATCCGGACGCATGGCGCGAACTTGCCACACCCACGCCCAAGCAGGGCAGGCGCTTCCGGTTGCCCACGCTGCCAGCAAACCTGAGCACGACCCCCACGCGCACCGGGGCATGGCGGCTTCCTGCCCGAACCGACACGACTGCCCGCCCCGCACCCACCGGACCCCGCCCGGAAGACGCGGTGCCGTCCACGCCAGCGCCAATTGCTGACCGCCCGGAGGACGCCACCCTCGCTGCGCCGCGCCCAGAGGACAGCACGCCCACTGCGCCGCGCCCAGAGGACGAGGTTTTTGGTCTGGCGGAGGAGACTGCCCCGCGCCCGGAAGACAGCACACCCACCGCGCCGCGCCCAGAGGACGAAGCGTTTGCGTTGGAAGCGGACACAACCGACGAACAGCGAGCAGAAGACACCGCCCTAGCGGACGAGACCGCCGCAGAGCTGGTTGACGACTATGCCGACGCCCTGGCAGAGCTAGAGGACGACGACGCCGATGCGTTCGGCATGAGCGAACTGCTGGCGCTGCAAAGCCTGGCAGAAGACGCACCCGCCGTTGATGTCGAGCAGGGTGCCTCGCGTGATGTGGAAGTGCTGCCCGGCGACGATGCCGAGCAGACCACCGACGCCGACCTGGACAACCTCTCCCCGGCGGAGCGTGCCGCTGTAGGGCTAGAGCAGACGGGCGGCTTCGACTACGCCGCCCAGATTGCCGCGTTGCAGGGCGATGGCGTCGCCGATGACACACTATCCTACAGTGCCGGGCAACCCCCCGTGGGAGACACCGCCCAGGACGGTGCCGCAGCAGACAGCTTCGACTACGCCTCGCAGATTGCCGCATTGCAGGGCGGCGACGCCGGGCTAGATAACACCCAGGCATTGGGCGAAACGCCCGCCATGGCACCCGTAGACCCGGAACAAGAGGCGCTTGCGCAGCGCTTCCAGCAGACGGAACAGGAAATCCGGGTGTTGCGCCAGCAGCGCGACGCCGGGCAGATGAGCCAGCAGCAGCTAGAGTCCAACTTGCGCGAGCTGATGGTGCTGGACAACGACCAGAACTGGTGGATGATGGGCGTAGACACCGAAATCTGGTATCGCTACGACCCGAACACGGGCGAGTGGGTGGTCGATACACCGCCGCAGCCCACGGTTGGCACCCGCACGCCAGACTATCAGGCAGTGCCAACGGACACCGGCAGCCTGGACCCGAACGAGGTCATCCGGGGCAGCGTGCCGCAGGTGCCCGCCACCGAGGAGTACACCGCCGGGCAAGACCCGTTCAGCAGCGAGGGCTTTACCCCCGCGACAGACTACGCCCCGCCCGGCGAGATTGCCGGACCGACCATGGTTGGCACCGCCGCCTTCCGAGAGACGCTGCCCAGCAGCGAACCAACGGTGGTGAACCCCGCCGTGCCCGGCTTTGACGACGACGGCGACTTTACCCCGGCAGTGGACGAACCCGGCGTAGCGTCCCCGCTGGACGAAGAGGGCATCGAACACGCACCGGAATACGAGGAGTATGAGGCATATGGTGATACAGTTGGGCGTGCCAAAGAGCGCCAGCAGCGCACCATGGTCTCTACCGCGTTGGTAACGCTGGGCGTGATCGTCGGCATCACGCTTATCGGTGGCGCGTTTGTAGTGGGCGGCTTTTTGTACTGGTACAACACCATCCGCGACCGCTGGGCGGACGAAGTAGCAAACCTGGACTTGCTGACGGGCGGCGAGGCAGGTGCGTTCCAGACGGTGTTCATCTACGATGTGGCGGGCAACGAAATTGCGGAACTGCGCAGCCAGGAAGGGGGCGACCGCATCATTGTGCCCATCTCGCAGGTTAGCCCCTACATGATCCACGCGACCGTCAGCGCGGAAAACGAACGCTTCTTCCAGGACTCCGGCTTTGACCCCATTGCCACATCGCGTGCGTTCCTGCAAAACCTCGTCGGCGGGGAGGTCATCAGCGGGGGCAGCACCATCACCCAGCAGCTTGCCCGCAACATCGTGCTGCAAGACGAGACATTCCAGGATGAGGGCGACCGCAAGCTCAACGAGATTGTGGTGGCACAAGAGCTTGCCCGCAACAAGAGCAAAGAAGAACTGCTAGAGGCGTACCTGAACAACGTCTACTTCGGCAACTTGCAGTACGGCGTAGAGGCAGCGGCAGGGTTCTACTTCGATAAGAGCGCGGCAGACCTGAACGTAGCAGAGGCAGCAATGCTAGCCGGGTTAATCGCCGCACCTGCCCAGTACGACCCCGTCACTAACCCGCAGACAGCGTTCGACCGCCTGGACTTCATTATCGACCGCATGACCGCCGCTAACGGCAACGGCTGCGTCGCTGTGCCGAACAACGGTGGGCAGCCGCTGTGCATCACACAGCAGTTCATCAGCGGTGAGGCGGCAGTGGAAATCGCGCAGGTGAAGATCGACGTTTACCTGCCGCAGGACAATGAGTTCTTGCACCCGCACTTTATCGTGTTCGTGCAGGAGCGGCTCCAGCAGCAGTACACGCAGGACGAAATCTTCCGGCGCGGCTTCCGTGTGTACACCACGCTTAACCCCCGCCTGCAAGGGCTAGCGGAGAACGCGCTTGACGACCAACTCGCGCAGCTTAGCCTGAACGGTGTGCAAACGGGCACCATCATGGTCAGCGACCCGCAGTCCGGTGCAATACGCGCCATGGTCGGCAGTCCAGATTTCAACAACGAGACGATTGACGGGCAGGTGAACCTCGCGCTCACCTACCAGCAGCCGGGCAGTGCCATCAAGCCGATTAGCTACACCGCCGCGTTCCAGGGCGTGGTGACGGAACAGGGGCCGCAGGGGTATCTCACGCCGGCAAGCATCCTGTGGGATGTGCCCACCACCTACCCGGACGGCACGATTATCCGCAACTTCGATAACCGCTATCGCGGCCCGGTGACGGCACGCAACGCCCTGCAACAAAGCCTGAACGTGCCCGCTGTGAAGACATACGCCTTCGTCGGGCAGTCCGCATTCCAGCAGACGGCGCAGGCGATGGGCATTCGCTTTGACGAGACGGCGGTATTTGGCTTGCCCACGGGCGTCGGCTCCACGGAAGTGCGCCTGTTCGACATGATGGAAGCATACGGTACGCTCTCTAATAGTGGCGTATTGCAGCCACTCTACGCGATTGAGCGCATTGAGGACGCCAACGGTAACCCGGTCGAGTTTGAGCGCCCGGCGTCTACACAGGCGATTGCCCCGCAGGTTGCCTACCTGATGACCGACGTGCTAACGGACGATGCCGCCCGCCAGCCTCAGTTCGGCGTGAACAACGCGCTAGGGCGCGGCTACCCGGCAAACACCGTCGCCGCCAAGACGGGCACCAGCAGCGGTCCGCGTGACCTGTGGACGATGGGCTACACACAAAATGCGGTAGTGGGTGTGTGGCTGGGGCGCATCGACAACCAGCCGATGTCCAATACCACCGGGTTCGCGGCGGCAGCCCCGTTGTGGCGCCGCCTGATGGACGAGACGATTGCGATCTCTGCGCCGCAGCCGTTTACGCCACCCGCTGGCGTGGTAGAGCGGCAGGTGTGCACGACCACAGGCACCGCCATTGACCCGGCGATACAGTGCCCGGGGCGCATCGGCACGGAGTTGTTCATCGACAATCAACCGCCAGAACCCGCCACCGAGGGTTTTGCCCGCGACGTACAGGTGGATACGTGGACGCAACTGCTCTTCGACCCGAACATCTGCCCAGAAGACCCCCAGACCATAACCGTCTCCGACATTGACGACCCCACCGCCGTTGCGTGGATCAACAGCGACGCGGCAGGGCGGCAGTTTGCACAGTCCATCGGGCTGCCTGTGCCGCTGGTGGATGCACCGCAGCAGGTGTGTGGTAGTGGCGAGATTTCGCTGCTACAGGCGTCCCTCACCAGCCCCACGCAGGGGCAAACGGTGACTGAGGTAACGGTGCCTGTGCAGGGGATTGTGAACGCGGGTGGGGCAGTGTCTAGCTACGACATCCAGGTGGCACCCGCCGCCAACCCGAACAGCTTCCAAATTGTCGCGGGTCCGTTCCAGGGGGCACCCACCAGCCAGCAGTTTGGCACATGGGACGCCGCCAACGCCGCGAACGGCGAGTACATCATCCGGCTGGCGCTGAACAACACACGCGGTGGCTTCGCCTACCGCACGGTGCAGATCAACCTGCAAAAGCCGCTGCCCACTGCCACGCCGACCATTCCGCCCGTGCCGACAACACCGCCTATTCAGCAGCCGCCCACGTTTGACGTGGGTGCAACACCGATTCCGTTTGACACGCCGCTACCGTTCGGGGGTGGGTTAAGCGCACCCACGCAAGACTTCAGCCCCTAGCGGGGGCACAGGCGCGGGTGGCAGTAGGTTGCTACCCGCGCCCTACACAATTTTGTCACGGTAGCGCAGCAGCGCGTCAATCTGGTCTTCTACACTGCCAGCGGCGCGTAGTTCGCTTTCAAGCACATCAAGCCCACCCGGTTCCTCGCTAATGTACTCATCCAGGCACTTGTTCAGGTAGGCTTTGGAGCGGGCGTCAATCTCCGCATTAATGACCTCACCAAATGCCCACATCAACTGGATTTCCTTGTCCGTCCAGGCATGGGGTTGCGCGTCGATGACGCAGAACGACCCCAGCGCGTAGCCATCGGCGGTTTGCAACGGCATCCCCAGGTAGCCAATCACGTTCAGGTCGGGGATGGCGAGGTTATCCTTGAGTAAGGGATGCTCGCGGGCGTCTTCAACGACGAGCGGTTCGCCGCTGGTGACGACATGCTGACAGAACGAATGCGAGAGTGGTGTGCGCCGCTGCGAACGCCACGGTTCTGGCAGCCCGTAGCTGCTTTTAAAGAATTGGTAGTTGCCCGCCACCATGGAAACGAGTGAAACGGAGGTGCCGATGAGCAAACTGGCAAGGCGCGTCATGAGGTCAATAAAGGGTTCTTCCGATGCGTCGATTAGTGCGAGTTTGCGCAGCACGGCGAGCCGTGCGGTGCCCTGTAGGATTATCTGATTGCGTTCGTGCTTGTTCATGTATGGTCTGCTCTCACAGTATTACAAAGCGTACGTAATAAGTTAACTTATAGTTGCATGGATTTGCGAAGGTGTCAAGTTGAAACATATTGTAACACAAACCATTGGATCAAATGCATCGATTTCCAAACCAAACGATACTTTTTACGTTTTTTGTTAATTGTTGTGCGCAAGCGGGCATGACAATTTACCAGTGCTGCAATTTTGTTATCATGAATGTCACTTGTCCGCACGACCACAAACAACCATGATGCAACGTCCTACACCTACCCATCCGCTGCTACAACCGCTGCAACTTGGCAGCGTGCAGCTATACAACCGCCTGTTCCTGGCACCCATGGCAGGGCAAACCAACTACGCCTTCCGCAAGCTGTCACGCGAGTACGGTGACTGCGGCATGGTGTGCACGGAACTCATCAGCAGCGAGGCAATGAAGCAGGCGCGGGCATGGCGACGCGCCCAGCTCAAGTTCGACTGGGTGCCTGCGGAAGAAGCGCCTGTGGGGGTGCAGCTCTTCGGCGCAAACCCATACCAGATGGCGGAGGCGGCAAAGGTGGTGGCGGACTACGGCGCGAGCATCGTGGACATTAACATGGGCTGCTGGGTGCCGAAGGTTGCCAAGACGGGCGGCGGTGCCAAGCTGCTGAAGGATGTGTGCAGCGCCGCTGCCGTGGTGGAAGCGGTCGTCAAGGCGGTGGATATTCCGGTGACGGTGAAAATCCGTGCGGGGTGGGAGCAGAGCAAGCCCACCGCCGTGCCGTTCGCCAAAGCAGCAGAAAACGCAGGTGTCGCGGCGATTGCCGTACATTGGCGGTTCGCTACGCAGGGCTTTGCCTCATTAGAACCCGCATGGCATGTCATCGGGGAAGTAAAAGACGCCGTGCGTCACCTGCCCGTGATTGGCAACGGGGATGTGCACACCACCGCAGATGCCACCCGCATGGTCGCGCAGACGGGCTGCGATGGCGTTATGATTGGGCGGGCTGCGCTGGGTGCCCCGTGGCTGTTCCGGCAGATTGCCCACGAACTGCGCACGGGCGAGGCATTACCGCCGCCGCGCTTTGAGGAACGTGCCTGGGCAGCGGTGCGGCAGGCACGCATCACCATGGAAACAACCCCCCGCGAATACAAAGACCAGATTCGCATCCTACGCAACCAGATCATCCGCTACTGCAAGGGCATCCCCTACGCCACCCGCATCCGGGAGGCAGTCGTACAGTCACAAACTCTGGAAGAAATCGAGGCGGCACTGGCACCGCTGCTGGGGGACATGCCCCCAACGGCTAGTACATCAATGCCCGCTGCTCCGCCATCACACGGAAGCGCAGCCGGTATGCCGACCCCTCCCATGTGAAGTGGCAGCGTCCCTCGCGTATGTCCTCTGGCGGGGCGTCGTGCAGGTGTAAGGACTTCACGGGCGGTGCTGCCGGGTCAGACCCGACAACAAGCAGGCAGATGTCTGCGTCCGTGTGCATGATGATAAAGTTTTCCGGGTGGTAGCCACCGCCCATCGTCACCCACTGGTTGTGCGGCACGCACGGGTTAATTTGCAGGCGCGCGTTGGTGAAGTCCACCTCGCTAACATGGCGAACGGTGCCGTCTGCGTTAGCGTGTTCAGCGGGGGTCATGCGGCAGCTTGCCTTCGCACACGACCACACCAGCGCCCCGTTCACATACACGTCAACAAGATCGCCATCCGGGAGGTGTGCCTGCATACACTCAAGCGTGAGGAGTTGTAATGTGTAGAGCATAGTTTAAACCTAACGCCGCCTGGCAATGTAAGCTGCAAATTTTTCACTTCTATTCTAAGGGTTTACCACACTACACGTCAGTACAACCGCTGCATTTTGATGATAGTCCGGTGAAAAAAACTACAGCAGCAAAATAGACTAAATCAGGGATATGGAGTAAGCTGAAC
>CAYVGI010000093.1:0-19396 GCA_964451095.1 uncultured Anaerolineaceae bacterium | reverse complement strand
CTCCGTGACCCACGTATTCCTGCTCTTGAGACCGTTTAAAAGCGAAAGTCCTAAACATGTTTATAATGAACGCACGTTGCTGGGTGGGGTGCCGCCCGCGCTGGAAGGATATGCAATGCAGCTAAAAGATTTATCGTGGTGGGTTGACCAGGAAAAGGCAGAGATCGAAGCAGCGCTAAAGACGCTCGTAGAGATCAATACCCATACGTACAACCGGGACGGCGTAGACGAAGGCATGGATGTGCTTTCCAGCATGGCAGAGGAGATGGACTTCACGGTGGAGACGGTTCATGCACGCCACCGTTTGATTAAAGCGGGCAACCGCACCCGCCCGCGCATCCTCATTATCTCCCACATGGACACAGTGCACCCGCTTAACGACGGCTTTCTGCACTATACCCCGTTGGATGACGGCTACGTGCGCGGTCCGGGCGTGGGGGACATCAAAGGGGGCACGGTAATTGCGCTTTGGGCAATGAAGGCAATCACCCAGCTTTGCAGCGACTTTGATGTGCAGTTAGTTGTCTCCGCGGATGAGGAAATCGGGTCGCCAACGATCCGCGAGTGGTATTGGGACAAGAGTGAGCACGAAGCAGATTATGCCATTGGCATGGAACCGGGTTTTCCGCAGGGCGATCTGTCTCCCACGGTGGACTTGGGTGTGGTCTATCAGCGGCGCGGCTTTGCGGCAGTGCGCTTCACGGTTAAGGGCAAGGCGGCGCACAGCGGCACCCCTCATCTAGGTCTTTCCGCAATTGAAGCGGCGGCGAAGAAAATTGTCGCGCTGCAAGACCTGAACGCACCTGAACGGGGTATCTCCGTCAATGTGGGCAAGATTGAAGGGGGAACCGCGGCGAACACCGTGCCCGGCGAGGTGCAAGGGCTTGTGAGCTTCCGCTACGAGACGAAGGCAGACGGCGAGGCAGTCAAAGATGCGGTTATCCAAATCCTGAATGACCCGGTGGTGCGCAACGACGAATTGGGTATCAGTGATAGCTCCGTCTACCATGTGGATACGTTTATCCCGCCGATGGAACGCACACCGCTCTCGCAAAAACTGGTAGACATCGTACTGGATGAAGCAAAAGTGCTGGGGCAACCTGTGGTGCCGATTGCGCGTGGTGGCGGCAGTGATGCCAATCACGTGAGTGGTAGCGGGGTGCCGTCAATATGTGGCATGGGCGCACCCGCCCACGCCATCCACACGCACGATGAGATGATTTACCTACCCATGTTGTTCGAGCGTGTGAAGTTGCTTACGCATACGCTGTACCGCATCATCAACGAGCGCCCGGGTCTGTAGCTAACGCCCGCAGATGGGGTGGCAAAATTGAACCTGACGCCGCCCCCTGTTGCTTTGTGAGTATTGTCACAAAAAGGGTGCGAAGTGGACTGCTGGGCACTTCCCAGTAGAAAATCTGCGCAGTATAGTAGCCACGTCAACGATATTGAGTGAGGTATACAGCCCCATGCGTTTTGTATCTGCCATCGTGTGCTTGTCCGTGTTTGTCCTGGCGGCGTGTGGCGCTACGCCCGCCGGCAACAGTGATGTTGTTCAGCCCGCCGGGGATGCACCCGTCATTGCCCCAGCAAGCTACATTGAGAACTACAGCGAGTCTGATCATATACTTCTTGACGTGCGAACCGATAGCGAAGTTGCAGGTGGAGTTATCCCAGGTGCGGAGCACATTCCGCTAGAGGAGTTGCAATCTCGCGTAAGTGAACTGCCGCAGGATAAGACCATCGTCGTGTACTGCCGGAGCGGGAACCGATCCCGGCAGGCAGTAAATGTGCTCAACGGGGCGGGCTACAACCAACTGCTAGACCTGGGCGGTATCCAGCAGTGGCAGGGTGCGGGCTACGACCTGGTGCCTCTAGAGTAGTAACGAACGGTTACTTCTCGTCGAACACGCCGTCAATCACAGGTGGCAAAATCGGCTGGATACTGCGATAGGTTTCTGCAAGGTGGGTGAGGAAAGCTCGTGTGACCGGGGAAAACGGGCGGGTAGTGTGCCAGAGTAGCTTCAGTTGGCGTTGCAAGTGGAGGTCAACAATCTGTTTGGCACGCAATAAATCCCCTGCTCGCTCGCGTGCGACTGCATAGGTGGGCAGGATGGTCACACCTAGCCCGTTCATCACCGCCTCTTTGATTGCCTCCGGGTTGTCGAACTCCGCGATAAGGCGCGGTTCGATGCCCCGGTGGTTCAGAATATCGTCAATCCACACGCGGGTACGGCTGCCGACCTGCCGCGTTACAAATGGATGGTTGTGCAGCGATTCCGCGTCGATCAGGTCAGCGTCCCACCACGGATGACCCTCCCCGACGACCAGCACCAACTCAATATCTTGCAAGATGACGCTGCCGAGCTGCTCAAGCGGTATTGCCTCTAGTTCGCCCTCCACAACCCCCAGTTCGATGCGCCCCGTCAGCAAACTCTCAATTACCCCAGAAGTTGTGCCCGTGCGAGCGCTGACCGTCAGGTTCGGGTAGGCAGACGTAAACGAGCGCGTCCACGTTGGCAGCAGGTACACACTTACGCCCGGCGTTGCGCCCACCCGCACCTGCCCAACCACCAGGTGACGCACATCGGTAAGGGCACCTTCTGCCTCGTGAACTAACCACAGGATTTGCTCTGTGTACTGGCGCAGGATTTCACCGCCCGTTGTCAGTTCTACGCCGCGCCGCAGCCGCTTGAACAGACGAATGCCCAGTGACTCTTCGAGTTCTTGCATGTGTCGGCTCACTGCCGGTTGAGAGAGGTGTAGGCGTTTCGCCGCCGCGCTAAAGCTCCCTTCCTGCGCAACGATAATAAACACCTCTAATTTACTAAGTTTTAGCATAACGTCTCTGCCTTCTTAATGGTCGGCGCGTTTTGATATTGGCGCTCCAACATATCTTACACAAAAGTTTTGCTGGTATGAAAATTGCACTATGCCTTGCATGATATTTATGCTATGTCATTTCGTCAACGCAACGTGGGTGCTAAAGTCCGTCGCACTGGCAAACAACGAGGGCGCCGCACCCAACAGAAAAGCATAATAGCAGGAGGTGAGTTCTGTGAGTGATATTCTAGAGGCGGGTGCGTTCAACGACGCCAACACGGACGCGCTGGTAGATACAGAGTGGGTGCAGGAAAACATCAACAATGAGGATGTGCGCTTGGTAGACGTGAGCAGCACTATTGATGCCTACCGTGACGGACACATCCCCGGCGCCGTATTCATCGACTGGCGCGATGAACTGACCAACGGAGAATCGTCGGTTGAGGGGCAAATCCTCACAGCGGCAGAGTTGCAAGCGCTGCTTAGCGAACGTGGCATTGGCAATGAGCACAAAGTGGTGTTCTACGATGACACAAGCAATCTGTTTGCTACGCGTGCCTACTGGGTGCTGCGCTACTACCAGCACGCGGATGTGCGGGTATACAACGGTGGCTCGCTCAAGTGGGTGGCAGACGGCAACGACTTATCACAGGAGGCAGCAAGCTACGAACCGACCGAGTACATTGCTGGGGAACCCGACCCGGAAATCCGCACCGGGTACCAGTATGTGCTGGATAGCTTAGACGACGAGAGCGTCGTGACCTGCGACACACGCTCTGCGGCGGAATACACGGGTGAGGACGCCCGCGCTGAGCATGGCGGGCACATTCCGGGTGCAGTTCACCTGGAGTGGGTAGACGCAGCGAATGACGACGGCACGTTCAAAGCAGCACCGGAACTCACGGCACTATTCTACGCAGCAGGCTTTACCCCTGACAAAGAAATCCTCACCTACTGCCAGACGGGTGTGCGCGGCGCACACACATGGTTCGTGCTGCGCGAACTGCTGGGCTACCCGAATGTGCGCAACTACGATGGTAGCTGGGCAGAGTGGGGCAACATCGCAGACGCGCCGATAGATTAGCAGGAAAACGTACCTATCACACGATTGCTGTGCCGCCCGGTGATGCTGGGCAGTTCCGCTTGGCGCGGGCGTGCACCGCACTCTGCTATAATCTTCCCGATCCAAAAATAAACCATTACCGCCACAGAGGACAGCATATGCGTGCCGTTATCGCCCGCGACAAAAAGACCACCCTGGTTGATATTCCTCAACCGCAACCTGCCGCCGATGAGATTCTAGTCAAGGTCACCGCGACCGCGCTCAACCGCGCAGACCTGATGCAGGTTGCAGGCAATTACCCGCCCCCGCCCGGTTCTCCGGACACGCTAGGGCTAGAACTAGCGGGCACGGTTGCAGAAGTCGGCGCGGATGTCACCGCGTTCACTGCGGGGCAGCGCGTGATGGCACTCGTAGGTGGGGGCGGCTACGCGGACTACGCCGTGGTGCCAGCGGCGCACACACTCCCCGTGCCAGATAACCTGACCGACGTTGAGGCAGGCGCACTGATGGAGGCGTTCCTCACCGCTTACACGAACATGTTTGACCTGGGGCGCTTGGCGGCGGGTGAAACGGTGCTCATCCACGCCGGGGCAAGCGGCGTGGGGCTTGCCGCTATGCAGATGGCGAAAGCGATTGGCGCTATTGTCATTGTGACTGCTAGTGCACCCAAGCACGACCTGTGCCGCGAACACGGCGCGGATATGTGCATCGACTACAAAACCCAGAACTTCGCGGAAGTGATCGAACAGCAGCACCCCGCCGGCGTGGATTTAGTGTTAGAAATGGTCGGTGCCCCGTACTGGAACGACAACGTGCGTGTGCTGAACAAGTGGGGCAGGCTGGTATTCATCGGTTTGATGGGCGGTGCCAAGGCGGAGGTCAGCTTCCGAGACATCATGGCAAAGCGGCTCTCGGTTATGGGCAGCACGCTGCGCGACCGGACTTTCGAGCGCAAAAGCGACCTGATTGCCCGCTTTGGTGAGTGGGCGCTGCCAAAATTCGCACAAGGGTTGCTAAAACCAACCGTGTGGCGGGCGCTACCGCTAGAGCAAGTGGCAGAGGCACACGACTTTATGCGCAACAGCGCAAACGCGGGTAAAATCGTGCTGACGTTGGCATGAAGAACGCGCGGGTGCTGTGCGCTTCCACAGGAATAGACCCTACCACACCCATAACCGACGCGAGCGGTTAATTCGCTGGTCTGCGGGGAACGCGGAGCGGCTAAACGCCTACCTCTCCGACCCGCTGACCCGTTTGTATGTGTCATTGGCGTTTCTGGTTGCATTCCTGCTGATGGGTGTGCTGGGCTACATGGTCATCGAGGGGTGGTCGCCTGCGTATGCGCTCTACATGACCATCATCACCGTAACCACAGTGGGCTACGGCGATGCCGTGCCCAGTAACAACGCTAGCCGCTTGTTTACCGTTATACTGGTGATACTGGGTATTGGCGCGGCAACAACCGCCGTAAGTAACGCGCTAGACTTGTTGATTGGGCAGCGCCTATACGGTGCCTTGCGCCAGCGCCGCATGGAGGAGATGTTACGCATGATCGAAAATCACTACATTGTTGCGGGTTATGGGCGCATCGGGCAGCAAATTGTGCGCGATATTCTCTCGCGTGGGGAAGGCTGCGTCATTATAGACGCTAACCTGACGATCCAGACGGATGAGTTCCTGATGGACGCCAACGTGCCCTTCATAATCGCTGACGCGACTGAAGACGCTCACCTGGAGCGGGCAGGCGTGCGGCGGGCGCGTGGGTTTGTCGCCGCGCTGCCATCTGACGCGGACAATGTGCTGGCGATATTGACAGCACGTGGGCTAAAAGAAGACCTGTTTATTGTGGCGCGGGCGTCGCAGGTTACGTCGGAAAGTAAGCTGCGACGAGCCGGGGCAGATCACGTCATCAGCCCGTACCAGGTAGGCGGGCACCGCATGGCAATGGCGCTGCTGCGCCCGGCAGTGCACGACTTTTTGAATTACCTGTTCGACATCAGCGACACGGACGAGTCTTACGACCTGGGGCAAATCAACATCAGCGAGACGTCCTACTTGCTGGGGCAAACGGTCGCAACCTGTGACCTGCGCAGCGTGCGTGGTTTGTCCATCCTGGCAATCGCGAGTCCGGGCGGGCAGCTCGATGTAAACCCATCCCCAAAGCGTGAGTTTCATCCCGGCGACAAGCTGGTTGTGATCGGTCCGCCGCAGGCGATATATGATATCGAAAAGATCTACGAGACATCTACCGACGATGACAGCCGTTGACGATTAGCTTTCAACCAGGGTGACCTGCTCAGCGCGGCACTGCTCAATGATCTTCTTTGCCTCCTCTATAGTGGCAACGATGCGTACCTCGTGCGACATCAGCTTGGCGATGGTTGCCAGCACGCCGCGCACGGTACTGTTGTCCGCAACCTGAATCGTCATAACGAGATTGGGGGGTGGGTTTTGCTGGATGAACCGCACAATCTTGGTTACGCTAAGCCCGCCGATGAGCATTCGGGTTTCTGTGAATACATTGAGCGAAAACACAGGGTTGCTCACGCTGTGCATCATGTTCAGTTCCTCGCGCCATGCGTCGAACACGTCGTTCATCGTGAACGTGTGTACAAAATCCAGGCGGGTAATTGTCTGCTCTGCGTCTTCCCATCTCACATGAACTGGCATACGTGTTGACCCTATTGTACCCTTGGAGACCATTGATTACAGTGTATTACAAAAGCCGTCCCCTTGTAACAGGCAATCCCGGATGACCTGCAAAAAACCTGAAAAAAGTGTTGCTCACTCATTAGTGAAACGAGAAACGGCGGTTGGTGTCATCTCAACGCGCCATGCAGTATACTAGCGGGCGGTTTGGCATCGTGTGCAATGCTTGGAGAAGACAAAGTGCGTTGTTTGGTGACGGGTGGGGCGGGCTTCATCGGCAGTAATTTGGCGGATCGTCTGCTCACAGATGGTCATGAGGTCGTTGCGTACGATAATTTTTCCACAGGGCAGCCCAAATTCATTGAGAGCGCACAGACGAACCCGCGCTACACACTCGTTCGCGGGGACATACTTGACCTGCCCACACTGACCGATGCTGCCCAGAACTGTGACATCGTCTTTCACCTGTCTGCCAATGCCGACGTGCGCTTTGGCACTCATCACCCGGAACGCGACCTGCACCAAAATACCGTCGGCACCTTTAATGTGCTGGAAGCGATGCGTGCCAACAATGTCAAGCGTATTGCGTTTTCGTCTACGGGCAGCATCTACGGTGAACCGTCTGTGTTCCCCACCCCGGAGGATGCACCCTTCCCGGTACAAACATCGCTTTACGGTGCGAGCAAACTCGCAGGCGAGGGCATGATTAGCGCATATTGTGAGGGGTACGGCTTCGAGGGCTTCATCTTTCGCTTTGTGTCCATCTTGGGGGAGCGCTATACCCATGGGCACGTTTTTGACTTCTACAAAAAGCTGCTGGATGATCCCACGCGCCTGCACATCCTGGGCAACGGCAAGCAGCGCAAGTCCTACCTGTACGTGCAGGACTGCATCGACGCGATTTTCACCGTGCTGGACAAAGCAACGGACAAAGTGAACATCTATAACCTGGGCACGAACGAATACTGCGAAGTCCGAGACAGTGCGGGTTGGATTGCCGACGCACTTAATCTGGAACCGGAGTTCACATACGAAGGTGGTGAACGTGGCTGGATTGGCGATAGCCCGTTCATTTTCCTGGATACAGCAAAGGTGCGTTCACTCGGCTGGGAACCCAAGCTAGGCATCAAAGAAGGTGTCGTGACGACCTTGCGCTGGTTGCAGGCAAACGAGTGGGTGTTGCAGCAGAGAACATAAGCACTTATGTGATGGGGTACGATTGAATTTAGGGGGCACTATGAAAGTATGCGTTTTCGGACTGTGGCACCTGGGTACGGTGACTGCCGCCTGCCTTGCTGATGCCGGGCACGACGTGGTTGGGCTAGACCCGGAAGAATCAATTATTAGCAACCTTAACCGCGCCGAACCACCACTATTTGAGCCGGGATTGCAGACACTGCTGCGCGATGTGATGGCACGGGGACACATTCTGTTTACCACCGATGTTGAGGACGCGCTGTGCGATGCTGAGGTCGTGTGGGTCACGTTTGATACACCTGTGGACGAAGACGACATTGCAGATACGGGCTACGTCATAGAACACGTTGAAAGTGTCTTCCCATATCTACAAGACGGAACGGTAATGCTTATCTCGTCGCAGTTGCCAGTGGGCACAGCAAAACAAATCGAAGATGGGTATGCACAATCCGGGTTTGATCGGGATGTGTCTTTTGCCGTCTCCCCGGAGAATTTACGGTTGGGCAAGGCAATTGAAGTGTTCAAAAACCCGGATCGTGTCGTCGTCGGAGTGCGTGACGATGAAACCCGCGACACAATTACAACGCTGCTGTTACCCATAACCGACAAAATCGAGTGGATGAGTGTGGAATCCGCTGAGATGACCAAACACGCGCTCAATGCGTTCCTGGCAACATCGGTCGCGTTTGCCAACGAAATCGCTACCCTGTGTGAGCGTGTGGGCGCGAACGCAAAAGAAGTCGAGCGTGGGCTGAAGACTGAGCCGCGCATCGGGCAAAAAGCATACGTTGCGCCGGGGGCAGCGTTTAGCGGGGGCACACTCGCACGGGATATTGCGTTCCTGGGTGGGTTGGCGGAGCAGTACGAGATTAGCCTGCCGCTGGTGGAGGCGGTCCCCGAAAGCAACACACTGCATAAGCTGTGGGCGGTGCGTCGCCTGGGGGAGATCATCGCGCCACGCCACATGAGTGAGATCACCGTGACGCTGCTGGGCTTGACCTACAAGCCGGATACGGATACGCTGCGCCGCTCTTTGGCAATTGAAATCGCGCAGCAGTTACACACACTCGGTGCGGCAGTTCACGCCCACGACCCAAACGTTAAGCACCTGCCAGAAGCGCTTAGCGTGATGATTGAAGTGCATCCCACAGCAGCACAAGCGCTTGCGCCCGCCGATGTGGTCGTGCTGGCAACACCGTGGATCGGCTACAAGGAGCTTGAGCCATCGCTGTTTGCTGGCAAGGTGGTGCTTGATGCCAGTGGCTTCCTGCGCGATGCAATCGGCAGGGTGGATGGCTTGGACTATTATTCGGTGGGTAAGAGCTAGAGAGGTGACACCAATGACTTTTGATAAGCTATTGAGCGCGGCTAGAAGTCTGGATCGTGCAGAAAAGCTTCGCCTTATCGGTGAGCTAGCAGGTGACCTGTACCTTGATGAAAAGCAATTGCTCCATGATGGTGCCACCCAGGATGGTGGCACCTATGAAGTTTGGTCGCCGTACGATGCATATGATGCTGCAATCGACTTGGAGCGATTTTTGACTCAGGGCAAGTCAGGGGATGGGAATTGATTATCCCGTATTCGTCAGTAGGAAGTGCCATGATTCCACTGCTACCTGTTCGCCTGCTTAAGGTGGCATTGGCATTTGCATGGACAAGAGCGGCAGGTGTGCCACTTATATTGGGTCAGGTAAATTTCTTTCAAATATTCGATGTGTGGTTCTACAGGTCACGAGGTGAGATCGACATCAATCTCTCCGCTTCACAAAAAGGCGAAATTAGCGATGGATTTAACAGGACGTAATGCGATCATCACCGGGGCAAGCCGAGGCTTTGGCAAGTCGGTAGCAGAGGCATACCTTGATGCTGGCGCAAGCGTGATGATCTGTGCACGCAATGCGGACAAGCTGGAAGCGACACGCGCCGAGCTGGCGATGCGTGCCAACGACGGGCAACAGGTGCTCGCGCAGCAGTGCGACGTTGCAGACGTGACGGAGGTAAACCACATGGTGCAGCAGGCAATCAAAGCGTTTGGGCAGGTGCACATTCTGGTTACGAACGCAGGTGTGTACGGTCCTATGGGCGCGATAGAGGATGTGGACTGGTTTGCGTGGGTACGCGCTATCGAAGTCAATTTGTACGGCACCATCCTGCCAGTGCGTGCGCTGATGCCACACTTCAAGCAGCACAAATACGGCAAAATCGTGAATTTATCTGGTGGCGGCGCGACTTCGCCCCTGCCGAACATCAGCGCCTACGCCGCCAGCAAAGCGGCAGTCGTCCGCATGACCGAGACACTCGCGGGCGAAGCAAAGGAACACAACATCACCGTGAATGCGGTCGCACCGGGTGCCCTGAATACATCACTGCAAGACCAACTGTTGCAGGCTGGTCCCGATGTGGTGGGGGAGCGCCTGTACAACAAGATCAAGCAGGTGCGCGAGGGCACTGGCGCCGCGCCAATGGAGAAAGGTGCCGCACTGTGTGTGTTCCTGGGCAGCGCACAGAGTGACGGCATCACCGGGCGGCTGATTAGCGCGATTTGGGATGACTGGCACGACCTGCCCAACCACACCGACGACCTGGACGGCTCCGACGTGTACACCCTGCGCCGCATCATCCCCAAAGAGCGGGGCTTTGAGTGGGGTGAAGTCGATTAGTTATGCGTTCTCGATCAGTCGTTTCAGCGCTGGGTATTGTTGTGTTCGTGGCGTTACTCCTCACGCCATTCGTCATCGGGGAGGGTGTGGAACCGGAAGATGATTCTTTCCCCCGTTTTGCCTACGTGTTCTTTGTCGCGTTCTTCGGCTTAACGGGGCTAGCCGGGTGGGGCATAGGCTACATCAACCGTGGCGCAACCGCTGTGGGGTTGGCACGTTACGTTGTCGGCAATTTGGTTGTCACCTTTTCATTCGTATTTATTGTGCTGTTCGCGTGGGTCGCCATTGACATAACAAGTGGCTGGATGTGCATGGTGCTGATAGCACCGTTTGTGTGGTTTGGCGTGGCAAGCGCCCGCTGGCACGATGTGAAGTACCCACCGGGCTATGAATCTGAACTGGTTGAAGATTACGTGCGCAAGCAGAAGACGGCATCACCATCATCGCGAGAACCGATCTCGCTGCATGGCAGCGGCACAGAGGTCAGTTTGCCTGTCAGGTTGGAACGCGGAATGTATCGGTTGGGGTATCGCTTTAGTGGCAGCGTGCCAGAGTGTTCGATCCTGCTGGCAAGCGCGGATGACCCAACAGCACAGAAGCGCACCATTGCCGTGCCAGAAAGTAACCTGGGCGGGGAAGTCTTCTCCGTGACTGTCGATGGGCGTTATGTCTTTCAGGTGGATGCGGTGAACGACGTCGGAGAAATATTGGACTGGGAACTAACGGTGGATGACGTATGAGTGAGTCAATGCGTGTGGGTATTGTCGGTGCTGGGCTAATCGGTCGCAAGCGGGCGGCACGGTTGGGCAGCGCGACCCTGAGCGCTGTGGCAGACATCAACCCGGAGGCAGCAGGTGCCCTTGCCGCGCAGCACAACGCCGACGTAGACCGCGACTGGGGAACACTCGTCACGCGAAATGATGTGGATATTGTGATTGTCGCCACCTCGCACGACTCACTGGCGCAGATTACGCAGGCAGCGACGGAAAACGGTAAGCATGTGCTCGTGGAGAAGCCCGCTGCCCGCAATGCCACCGAGCTTGAACCCGTCATCGCAGCGGCAGAGGCAAACAATGTGCGGGTGCGCGTCGGATTCAACCACCGCTACCACCCCGCATTTGTTAAAGCGCGTGAGCTAAGCTCGCAGCCGGAGTTTGGCGACCTGATGTTTGTGCGGTCACGGTATGGGCACGGTGGGCGCGTGGGCTACGAAAAAGAGTGGCGTGCTGACCCGGCGAAGTCCGGTGGTGGGGAACTGCTGGACCAGGGCGTGCATGTGATTGACCTTGCTAGGAGCTTTTTGGGCGATTTCCCCACAGTGCAGGGCTATGCTGGCACGTTCTACTGGGACATGGCAGTGGACGATAACGCCTTCATGACGCTGCGCACGGCGCAAAACCAGGTGGCGCACCTACACGTCAGTTGGACGGAGTGGAAGAACACGTTCAGCTTTGAAATTTACGGGCGCAACGCCAAGCTGCACATTGAGGGCTTAGGCGGCAGCTATGGCACAGAGCGACTGTTCCACTACCAGATGCTGCCAGAGATGGGTCCGCCGGACACGACCATTTACGAGTATCCACGCGGCGATGACTCCTGGGCGCTGGAATTTGCGGAGTTTCTGGAAGACATTCGGCAGGGGCGCACCCCCGCCGCCAGCATCTACGATGCGTATGAGGCACTGAAAATCGTTGCAGAGATATACAGGCAAAGTGACTATGATTTGTAGAGCGAAAAAGATTGCACGATAGGATACCCTTCTCATGATTATCGTTCGCAGCCCGCTACGCATCTCTATAGGCGGTGGCGGCACAGACCTGCCCAGCTACTACCGCGACCACAGCGGCTTTCTCATCGCCGCCGCCATCAACAAGTACATCTACATCACCGTACACGATACATTCATAGAAGACTTCATCCTCAAGTACTCCAAAATGGAGCGCGTCCAGTCTGTAGGTGATGTGCAGCACCCCATCGTGCGCGAAGCACTCAAGATGACGGGCGTGAGCATCAACAGCCTGGAAATCACCAGCATGGCGGACATCCCCGCCGGGACGGGGCTGGGATCGTCGGGTGCGTTCACTGTGGCGCTGCTAAAGGCGCTTTACACCCACAAGCGCGAACTCATCAGCCCCTACGACCTGGCGCAGCGGGCGTGTGAGATCGAGATCGAGCGGCTAAACGAACCTGTTGGCAAGCAAGATCAGTTTATCTCCGCGTTTGGTGGGCTGACGAGCTTCCGGTTCATGCCCAACGGTGAGGTGGAAGTTGAACCGTTAAAGCTAAACACAGAGACGATGTACAACCTGGAAGAAAACCTGATGCTGTTCTTCACAGGGTACACGCGCTCCGCGTCCAAGATCCTCAAGGAGCAGGACGACAAGAGCAAAGATAAAAACCGCGACATGATCCAGAACCTGCACAACGTGAAGGAGATGGGGCTGCAAATCCGTGAGATGTTGGAAAAGGGCGACCTGCACGCCTTCGCGGAGACAATGAACACTCACTGGGAGAACAAAAAGAAGCGCTCCGGTGGCATGAGCAACCCGCAAATTGACGAGTGGTACACCAAGGCACGCGAGAACGGTGCCATCGGCGGCAAGCTGATTGGTGCGGGTGGCGGTGGCTTTTTGATGTTCTACGCGGAGGACAAAGTCAAGCTGCGCCGCACCATGCACGAATGCGGTTTGACCGAGGTGCGCTTCCGGTTCGACTACGAGGGCACAAAGGTGGTCGTGTCGTGACGCTGCCGCCGATTGCTGTGCTCTCCGGTGGGCTGGCAACACGAATGCGCCCGCTGACCGAAACCATCCCCAAAGCGCTGCTCGAAGTGGCGGGCAAGCCGTTCGCTGTGCACCAGGTGGAACTGCTCAAGCAGTACGGATTTCACCAGATCGTGATGTGCATCGGCTACCTGGGCGAGATGATTGAGGCAGAACTGGGCGATGGTTCTGACTTTGGTTTGCAAATTCATTACTCACTGGATGGTGACAAGCTGCTTGGCACAGGTGGTGCGATCAAGAAGGCGCTGCCCCTACTGGGGGACTCGTTTTTTGTCACCTACGGCGATGCCTACCTGGAAACGGACTACACGGCGATTGCAGAGCAGTTTGCAAACAGCGGCAAAGACGGGCTAATGGTCGTCTACCGCAATGAGGGCAAGTGGGACACCAGCAACGTCATCTACGCCGATGGGCAAGTGCAGCGTTATGACAAGGTAAACCGTGTGCCGGAGATGCACTACATCGACTACGGTGTGGGGATGCTAAAGGCGAGTGTGTTCAATGTCTATGCGGTTGATGCCAAGTTCGACCTGGCAGATGTGTACATGAAGCTGGTGGCAAAAAACCAGATGGCGGGCTACGAAACGGACAAACGCTTCTACGAGATTGGCTCCCAATCGGGTTTGGCAGAAACCGACGCCTACCTCCGTGCGCAAACCAATAACCCCTAGGTGCCTACCGCTGGTTGGCATTGCGACGAAACGGCAATTGGGTATATAACTGTGAGGGTTAGCACACATTGCGGCGCTCATAACCACCACCCGCGCCGTGCAAGGGGAACAAGGGGCTTCCATGTTAGGTCTAAAATCGTATATCGAGCCAAATGAGCGCGAGGACGCCGACAGCAAACTTCCTCGGCTAATGTTTGAGGGGTTGCTGCTGGGGGGAACCGGGCTGGGTGTACTCGCCCTCATCTTCGAGATTGCGGCGGATGCGTTCAGTGTGGCGGCGTACCAAACTTTGCTTGCCATCGGCGGTGCGCAGGGGCACCACGAAATCGCCATAGCCGCGTTTATTGTGCTGTCTGTGCTGCTGTTTTTTGGGATTGTCCCGGCATATAAAGCTGGTGCCTACCTCAGCCCGAACGCGGGTGGGTCGGGACCGTTGGTGGAGGCAATCGGACCGCCGCGTATGCGGTTCCTATCGTGGATTGGTACCAGTCTGTTTTTCCTGGATGCTGTGCTAACCATCATCATAAGCTCAATTTCTGCGGCAGACGTGACGATGCTTATTGCGCCGCAGTGGGCACCCTACCGCATTCTGCTCGCAGAGGTATACGCCTTCTTTATCATGGCGGTGCTTGTGATTATGGGTCCGAAGCGGGCGGTACCGCTCTTCCTGATTGGTGGCGGTGCGTTCACTATATTCACCCTTATCGCCCTGCTGACGGTAGGCTTCGCGGCGGTGGCAAACCCCGGCTGGGCGTTCCTGGTAGAACCGATTGTCACGCGCCTGGAGGTGAACGGTGTGGCGGAGCATGTCGTAGACGCAGGTGCGCAACTGAGTGCGCTGTCGCCTGTGCTCATTTTCCAGTACTTTATGCGCTCAATGTCTAGCGCGATGCTTGGCTTTAGCGGCTATGAGGTGATCCCGGCGAGTGGTAAGCACGCTGCCCGCCCGAAGTGGAAGGTGATCAACACCGCGCTGACCATTGCTGCACTGTTCCTGATCGGCACGGGGGTGCTACAGCTTTACGCCGCGTATCAGTGGCGCATCCCGGCGACAGAGGGTTATAGCACGTTGCTGATTGAGTACGAAGTGGTTGCAGCGAAGTGGTTTGGCACGGGCGTGCCAGAAGAAGTCGAACCCATCGCAGAGGATCGCATCAAGGCGGAAGGCGACCTGGAAGAGCTGCGCCTGAATGGGCATCTTGTTGACTTCCTGGATGAGGAAGAACGCAATCTAGCAGACGACCCGCTTACCTCCGTGGAACAGGAAGAGCTATTAGAAGAGCTTGCCATTGCCAACGCCTTTGACAGAGCAATCGCAGATTCATTAAGCAGCGGGAATGGCGGCGCTATCCTCACACTGTCGGGTGTGCTGCTGGCGATTATCTTGCTGCTGGCACAGGGTGGCGGTTATGTCGGTGGTGCCGCTGTCGCATCAAACGCAGCGCAGCTTGGGCGATTGCCGCGCTTCTTCCTTAACGACCGCTGGGGCATTGGTGTGATCTGGGGCGCGGCGGCGATTACCATCCCTATCGTCCGCGAAGTCGTCATTGTGGAGTCCTACTATGCGTTCGGCTTCGTCAGTGCGTTCATGATTACTAGCACAACGGTGTTCTTCGTGCGCCATAGCGTAATGGAAGACCGGGGCATAGACCCGGGATCTGCCGAGGCACGGTCGCTCAAGTTCGCCGGGCTGCGCGGCATGATTGCAAGCTACTTTATGGGCTTTGTGCTCGTTACGCAAAAGTTCGATGCGCTGTTTGTCATCGCACTGCTGGGCGCGATCATCACTGTTTTCCAAATCTGGTACTCGCGTGGCGGTTTCCGTGAGCGGGCGGAGGAAATGACAGCCGCAGTAGCGGGCACGAATGTGGCTGCCATCGACTACCCAAGCGGTTACGCACGGGCAATTGACGAGGCACGGCAGCGCGGCTTGGGTGATGCGCTGAACGACCTGATTACAGAGGGCAAGATGCTCAAGTTCAATGTACCTACCGCGTCCATACGCCAGCTTGTGATGCACACGCACAACATCCTGCCGGAGTACTGTTACGAGGGGTCCGATTTTGTGAATGGGCACGGGCATGAGCGCTTCCCGGAGCCGAGCCTGGATTTGGAACACATCTACAAAGAGGCGTACGACCAGAAAGATGCGCTGCTGGCGGAAGTTGAGGAGAAGTCACACTACGGTATCTTCACCTTCATCGACAAGTACTACCACAATTGGGTCAACTATGAGCATGGGCGCGACCCGGCAACCGTACAGCAGGCAATGATCCAAATTCTGTTCCCGCGCACCCCGGCAGAACAGGTTTGGGCGGAGTATCAGCGTTACGAGTGGATAAAACTGCCGGAACCCGTGTGGCAGTTCTGCCGCTTGCGCTACAACTGGGCGAAAGACCAATGGCCCAACCTCAGTGACCGCATCACCACGGTGTGGACGTTGCAGGAGTTGGGGCTTATTCCGGATGAGATTGACGTGACAACCGTGATTGCTGTTACCGAGCGTAACGACGAAGTCCGCAAGGTGGAAATCCACACGCACGGACCTGAGGAAAACGAAGGCGAAGGTGAGGAGGAAGAAGGGAATTAACCCGTTACACGGACACATGAGGTCACAAGATGGCGACAAATGAAACGCGCTTTCGGTTCGGGCAGAACTGGCGCAACTATGCCCTGAATGCACTTGATGAGGCACAGCTGGAGCAGTCTCAGCAAGCGTTGGAGACTCTGTTAGGCACTGCGGACTTGGCAGGGAAGTCGTTTGTGGACATTGGTTGCGGCTCAGGATTGCAAACCGCCTCTGCGGCACGCATGGGGGCGCAGCCGATTCACGCTGTGGACATTGATGAAGATAGCGTCGAGGTCACAGGGCAAACTGTGCGGCGCTTTGCGCCATCCGCATCGCAGATCACGGTGCAAACGGCGTCTATCTTGTCCGATGCTGACCTGACAGCGATGCCGACTGCGGATGTTGTGTACTCCTGGGGGGTGCTGCACCACACAGGCGATATGTGGCAGGCGATTCGTAACGCGGCGACGAAGGTTTCAGCAGACGGTACATTTGTGATTGCGATTTACAACAAGCACATAACCTCTCCGGCATGGCGTGCCATCAAGTGGACGTACAATAAGCTGCCCTCGGTTGGGCAGCGGTTGATGTACTACGTCTTTTGGGGTGTGATCTTCGTGGCAAAGTTCGCCGTCACGCGCCGCAACCCCCTCGAAAAAGAGCGTGGCATGAACTTTAACTACGACGTGTGGGATTGGATTGGCGGCTACCCCTACGAATATGCGTCCGTTGACGAAATTACCACATTTGTAGAAGCACTCGGCTTTGAGACCGTGCGTGTGGTGCCAGCGGAAGTTGGTACGGGCTGCAACGAATTCGTGTTCCAACGACGTAACGGATGACACGCACACTCACGCGGTGGTGGTTGTGGCTGCACCTGCTGAGTGTAGCAGCGCTGCTGTGGCAACCGAGTACCCCCGCAGTGCTTTGGGGGCGTTACTCGCGTAACGCGCTGCTCATCATGGGCGTGCTGCTGCTAGCGATACCTGCGCTGCTATGGGCAGCACGTAAACTGCCTACATTAAACCCGCCCACGGTGCCTAGCTGGGTAGCACTTGGCATCGGCGCACTCGCCGTTGGTGTGCTGTGGGGTGTGCCTGTTGCTTCCGCAGTTGCCTACAAAGTCATTCGCCTGTATATCACCTTCGTTGTGTTTACTGCCCTCGTCTGGTTGCTGGGGGAGCGCTCTGCTTCAGTGCGACGGGGCACGCCTGCTCTAGTTGCCGTGTCATTAGCGCTGGTCGTCGTCGCTGCCCTGCGCTTCCCTGGTGTCCTGTGGACAGACGAAGGCTACATGATTAGCACCGCTCTAGGATTTAATCAAAACGGCTATCCGCTGCCGCTCTACTGGCAACCGTATGAGAGCGCATCGTTCTCGCTGGGTTATATGGGGCTTGGCGCGTGGCTCCGGGTGTTCGACGTGAGCCATACCGCCGCGAGATACTTCATCCTTTTGCTGGGGGTGGTAACGATTGGCATTACAGGTTACGTCGCATGGCTCACGCACCGTGACCCGACCGTAACAGCAGCGGTAGTGATTGCTGGGCTGTTCGCGGTTAGCTACCACAACGTGTTGCGCCAGGATGTGCTCGCCGCGCTCTTCCTGGCGGTGGGTTTACTTCTGTTTGTGCTGGCAGAGCAGCCTGGGCGAGTGTGGTTGCATTACTTCGTCGGGCTTTTTGTTGCGCTCAGCATTGACGGGCACCCCCTGGCGTATCGGCTTGGGCTGGGTTTTGGGTTTGCCTACGCGGTGGAGTACACGCTGCTGATGTGGCGAGAGCGGCGTTGGTGGTGGGCACCGTTTTATCTGTTGGCGGCGGGCGGCATGAGTGGCGTTGCGCTCTACTTGCTTTTTTACAGTGCCATCGCGGCTACACTGGGCGGCTACACGACGACGTCTCCTTTCACCTGGGATGTAAGCCTGGCACGATTCGGTGAGCAGGTGGAGATTACGTTGCAAACGGTGCCCGTGCTGGCAGGGCTAGCGGCGGGGGGCTGCGTTGCTGCGGTACGCCGTAACACCCGCCAAGATCGGCTGCTGCTAATTGTGAGTGCTGTGGGTGTGGTGGTGCTCTCCACGCTGTATCCCATTTACCGCTCATACTATCAGGTGCACACGCTGCCCCTGTTGATGCTGTTGGGGGCTGGGGCGGTTGCTGCGCTGCCACGCAATCACATTTCGCGTATCGCTGCTGTTTTACTCGTGACTGCCGCCGGTGCGGGATACCTGCTACGCGGTGCCAGCGTCAATCCGCAGGACTACCGCCCCGCCTTTGCGGTAGCAGATGAACTGCGCGAGGTCGTGCCGCCGGACGTGCGCTTTGCAGGTGTTGACCCGTTTTATGTCCGCATGAGCGACTACGACTTCTTTGAGCAGCAAGCGATTTTGCTGCTTGCACAGCAGCGTGGCATTGGCGTGGATGAAGCGTGGGAGGTAGTCGCGCCCGAGGCGGTTGCCATTGTCAGGGATTATCCACTGCCGCCCCCACCTGGACTGACCGATTACATTGAGCGTTATAATATGCAGCGTGTGCACTGTTGGACGGTTGAAACGCTGGGTCAGGTTGACCTGTACATGACAGACGCGCTAGCAGAACCCATTGATGAGTGTACTGATTTAGGAGAAGGCACCCCACCATGACCGACTTACCACCGGGACACAAGTTCCATGCGGGGCAAACCCGCGCAACGCCCGCTGCACTGAAAGCAATGAAAAACGCTGGGCACATGGCATCCGAGTTTTTGTCACGGCACGTTACGGGTGACTGGGGTGACCACGACCCAGAACAAAAGGCAATGAACGATACCGCGCTGAAAAACGGTGAACCGCTGCACAGCATTTATCACCTATCCAATGGTCAGGAGATTTGGGTGTTTACAGAAGCAGACCGCAGCACAACGACTATTCTATTGCCGGAAGACAACGCCTAGTGCAGGTTCGGGTCTTAAGGGTTGAATAAATGGTGTAAAGTGATTCTCAT
>CAYVGI010000092.1:0-19690 GCA_964451095.1 uncultured Anaerolineaceae bacterium | reverse complement strand
GTTTACCCGCGCCTCATTGAGCCGGAGCGCATGGAAATGGTGTTCACCTCGGAAAGCATCTCCTCTGGCGTCCCTCAGATTGACCAGATGCTGCATGGTGGCTTAGAGCGCGGCACCGTCACGTTATTGAGCGGACCGACCGGGGTAGGTAAAACCACGTTGGGCATTCAATTTATGAGCAATGCTGCCCGCGAGGGCAAGCGCTCTGTCGTGTTCACATTTGAGGAAGACGACCGCACCATCATCGAACGCTGTAATGGGCTGAATATCCCCATCGAGGACATGCTAGAAAGCGGGCTGCTGACGCTCTATCAAATCGAACCCCTGCGCTACACCCCGGACGAGTTCGCGCATATGGTGCAGCTAGAAGTGGAGCAGCGCAGCGCGACCATCGTCATGATTGACAGTGTTTCCGGCTATGAGCTGTCTTTGCAGGGGGATAACCTGATGCGGCACCTACACACGCAGTGCAAGTACCTGCGCAATATGGGTACGACAACCATACTCGTTAACGAAGTTCATCGCATCGTGGATTCCTTCCGCGCTACGGAAATTAACATCAGCTACCTGATGGACAGCATTGTCTTCCTCCGTTATTTTGAATCCAGCAGCGAGCTTCGTCGTGCGATTGGCGTGCTGAAGAAGCGCATCAGTGATTTTGAGAAAACCATGCGAGAGATCCGCTTTACATCGCAGGGTATTTGGGTTGGGCAACCGCTGGGAATGTTGCAAGGTATATTGACAGGCGTATACCGCGCAGTAGAAGATGACGATTAGTCGAATGGCACTGAGATGACAGGTCGTGATGAGGCACACCGACAAGAAACCACGCAGGTACTAATTTGCCTTGCAAACAGTGCCAACGCCGCAATCCTTGCAGATTGGCTCTCCAGCGATTTCACCCCGGTAGAATGCGATGTGAGTGCTAGTAGTCTACTGCAATTTAACCTATTGCTAACAGATGTGAGTCGATTGCGCGAAATGCACAACCAGATGCGGGATATTCAGCGCAGCGGCACGCTCCAGGACTTGCAAACTGTTCCAGTGATTTTGCTAGCACGCACACGCCGCCCATCCTCTATTGATGTATCACTGATGCGTTACGTTGACGAGATCGTTCTCATCCCAACCCGCAAAGATCAGCTAAAGCAAAGTATCTCTCGGGTGCTAGAGCGTGCCCAGCGGCGTGAGTCATCGTCACAATCGGAGTCGCTAGCGGCAGTTTTGGCAGGCGAGTACGACCTCAGCACATTATTGCAGACGCTGTTGTCACATATCATCAATCACACCCCGTTTGACGTAAATCATGTGGTGCTGATCGAAGACAGCGAGGCACGCTTGCGGGCACACATCGGCTACGGTTCTACTATTCACCGAGAGGCAATCGATACCTGGTCTGCCTCGCTAGACCGTATCCCCAACCCATATCGTCAGGCATTTGCATTCGGCAAACCTGTCATTGGCTCGTCCACGCTGATGAACGATGCTAACCTGCCACAGTTTGACGGGCTAGCCTCCTTTGTGGTTTTGCCCCTAAAGGCAGACGATTCCGTTATTGGTTTTATCGTGGTCGGTACGAAAACGGGCAGCTTTGAGCCACGCAAACATGCATCGTGGCTGGAATCCATCGCTGCCGACTCGGTCGAGAGCATCGAACATGCAATCCACCATGAGCGATCACGCGCGGCGGCAATCATTGAGGAACGGCAACGCCTGGCACGCGAACTGCACGACTCCGTTACGCAGACCCTGTTTTCTGCGAGTATGATCGCGGAGGCGATCCCACGGCAATGGTCGGACGCCCCACCTGACGCAACAGACCTGCTGCGCGAACTGCACCACCTCACACGCGGTGCCTTGGCAGAGGCTCGGCTGCTGCTTTTGGAGATGCGCCCGAACACCATCCAGCAGTTGAGTTTTGATGAGCTGCTGCGCCAGTTGACGGAGGGCATTTGGAGCCGCAAGCGAGTGGATATTACGTTCAAGATTGAACCCGACACCGGGCTGAGCGTTGCCGATAAGCTAGGGCTGTACCGCATCACCCAGGAAGCACTCAACAACATCATCAAGCACGCGCAAGCCACCCACGTTTCCATACGCTTTCGCTATGCAGACCGTTGGGTGTTGGAGATTGTGGACGACGGCGTGGGTTTCAACGTACTGTTACCCAGCGATAGCGGCATGGGGCTGAACATTATGCGGGAGCGGGCAGAGATGATTAACGCACATTTAACGATTTACAGCGATGATAGTGGTACACGCGTCATTGTGGAGAGATAGCCAGGATGGAATATGGAAGAACGTAAGATTAGGGTGGTCATCGTTGACGACCACCAGATTGTGCGCCGTGGACTAAAGGTGTCCATTAGCACGTTTGACGATATAGAATTGGTTGCGGAGGCGGCAAGTGCACAGGTGGGGTTACACCTATGTAAAGAGCATCAGCCAGACGTGCTGCTGCTTGATTTGATTATGCCGGAAGTGGGCGGTGTTGAAATCATCAAAGATGTAAGGCAGGCATCACCCAGGACGCATATCATTGCCCTGACCAACTTTAAGGATCGCAAGCTGGTGCACAGTGCCATCCAGGCGGGTGCTATCGGTTATATCCTCAAAAATGTGTTAATCGACGAACTTGCACAGGCAATCCGCAGCGCAAGCGAGGGTAAATCGACCCTGGCGCCGGAGGCAGCAAAGGCACTCATTGAGGCAACGTATCGTCAGCCTGATCCCGGTCATGACCTGACCTCGCGCGAACTGGATGTGCTCAAATTGCTGATCGGCGGGCTAACCAACGTTGAAATTGCCGACAAGTTGTTCATCAGCCGCTCCACCGTTAAGAACCACGTCAGCAGCATTCTGGTAAAACTAGACGTCACCACGCGCACGGAGGCGGTTGCAGTCGCTGTCAAACACGGCATCGTATCTGAAGAGTGACCGTCCCCCACTCGCTCACTCTACGATCCCCCAACAGACCTATCCAGATTTGGGTCAGCCTCCTTATGTCATAACGCAAGATTTAACCTATCGTTAGGTTAGCTAAATGTTCACCAAAGGAGACATCATGACGAACCCGACATGGCAGCAGATCAAAGGCAATTGGAATCAATTCCAAGGCAGCGTGCGCGAGAAGTGGGGCGAACTGACGGATAACGAGGTCGAAGAAATGCGCGGTGAGCGTGAACAACTCGTCGGTCGCATTCAGGAGAAGTACGGCATCGCCCGCGAAGAAGCCGAGAAGCAGGTTGATGAGTGGGCAGCAGAAGTGAAATCAAACATCTAGTCACCTTCTGCCGCCGGGAGTGTCAATGCCGCTATCGCAGGCACTCCATTTCTTTAGGCATCTCGCACTGTGGGGTGCCTTTTTTAAACTCAAGCTGTTTTTCTGGTTGACCCAACCCATCTCCCCCATCTGACCTACCGCAAAATCCCCGTTGTTGCTCACGTTTAAAACGCGCGTGCCCGCTACACTCCTGTCAACTTGAATGTAATTCACAAGGAGCAAAACTATGTTACGTCTTGCATTGATCTTTCTCGCCATTGCCATCCTGGCAGCGATCTTCGGTTTTGGTGGCATCGCTGGTGCCGCATCCTCTATCGCGCAAATTCTGTTCTTTGTCTTCCTGGTCATCTTCGTTGTCGCACTTGCGTCCAACGCTGCACGGGGACTGTAAACGAATATGTCAGCGAATCTGAGTACAAATAACTACCCCGAACCTGTAAACACCCGTGACACGGTCTACACCGTAGACCCTGTGCCTGCGGTGCCCGCTGGGCAAATTCGTCGCATCGCCTGGGGAGCGGTGTTCGCCGGGCTTGTGTTGGCAGTCGTCACACAGATGGCGCTCTACTTGCTTGGGCTGAGCATCGGCGCACTGACCGTGAACCCGCTAACCGAGCAAGCACCGTTTGAAGGGCTTGGCACTGCCACCGTTATCTGGGATGCAGCAACCACGCTGATCGCCCTATTCATCGGTGGCTGGGTCGCCGGACGGCTCGCAGGCATTCCATCTCAAGCAGATGGGGCAATTCACGGTTTAGTGGTGTGGGCGACGAGCGTAATTGTCTCTGTGCTTCTGTTCACCACGACTGTGGGCGGTTTGGTAAACGGAACCGTTAGCCTGCTCGGTCAAACCGCGTCCGCAGCGGGTGTGCTGCTAGAGGACATAGCGCCCCAAACGTCCGAAGCAGTCCAAGATGTTGCTGAGGCAACAGGGCTGACGATAAGTGGTGAGGAGCTACGTGAGCAGGTGCTGACCACTGTGGCGGATGATACCGACCTGACAGTTGAAGTTACAGATGACGAAGCGTTCACCCAGGGACTGACAGATTTTGCCGTTGCCGCCTCCCAAGATGGGGTGACGACTACCGAACGGGAGGCGCTCCAAGATGCGCTTGCCGCCAGCACAACGCTCTCAGAAGCTGAAATCGAGCAGTTTGTTACCAGCGCAGAGCGCAACATCAGCCAGTTTACGCAACAAGTCGAGCAAACCGCAGCGCAAGTCCGAGAAGAAGCAACCGTCGCTGCCGAAAACGCGGCAGAGATTATCGCTGCCGTGGCAGGGGCGCTGTTTGCCTCGCTCGTGGTCGGTGCCTTCGCCGCCGGACTCGGTGGCTTCGTCGGTGCGCCGGAGGTTACTGCTGAGATGGAAGTTGCTACCTAACCGGTAGTTTCGATGACCCGCGTACCACCAACATGCGGGTCACCCAACCCATTTATTTTTTACACACACAGTAAGCGATCCATGAACCCTTCTACTGTAACGAACGCAAGCGCGAACCCATCGCAAGCGCCAGTGCGCTCTACACTTGAACTTGCTGCTGCCTGCGATGTCATCCAAACGTGCCGCTACGAAAATACTGTCGTTATCGTCGATGAGGCGGACATCAGTGCGGGCACCAAACTAGATAACAACATCATTGTGACACAACGTGAGATCACGAACAGTTGATGAAATGTGCAAGAAAGGCGAGCACGATGCGTATGACAGACTATTCGATTGAACACGATTTACAGCACGCCCTACATATGGCGTACGACTTGGAACGACACCTGTACTCTAACGTGATGTATGGCAGCGTGGGGGGTGGCAAGGTCGAGAACAGCACCCGCACAGAAGCTGTGTCCGTAGGGCAGCTTATTTGCATCTTGAATCGCCTACGTGCACTGCGCCCGCTTATGGATGACATACAGCGCAACGAAGTGGGCAATATCTGCACAATCTACGAGATCACCCGGCTAGACAATGCGCGGTTGTTCACATCTGCACTAAAGCGTGAACTGAAAGCACGCATAGACGTGATCCAATTTTTCTTAAACGATTTAGACCAACATCCTGACACGACATTTGATGACCTTGAAGCGGAGCTAATCCAGCGCACTGTTGTGCAGGAGATGATGACCGTGACGTTTGACCTGGATGTTGTGGGCAATGACATGGTGACGAAGGTGCAGAACCTAGATGAACAATTATCGGCGCTGCTTTGTGACTCCGCCCCCTTCCGTTGGGCAGAGGTTCTGATGACTGCCTACCCGGAGGGCACGTTCTGGTGGCTGTATCGACAAGATCATGCAAAGCGTGAATCGTGAGAGGCTGGAGCGTGGGCAACATCACTCGATTGGAGCAATGTGCACGGCATTGATCCCCGTGCCCCCCCCACATTCCCCTGGAACTCCTGGTAGTGCTGCGAAAAACCGATGAGACACAATGACGTGTGGCAAGCGGCTCAGAAACACACCTTCACCCCGATCTAGGCGTCCTCGTCCCGTAGTGCGACCAAAAGCCGCACCACCTCCACGAACTTCGCCTGCGCGGACTCCGGCTGCGTGCTCATCAGTTGCAGCATTTCTGCCTGCGTGCGTGATAAGCGTGATGGTAATGGTTCAGGCGAATCTGTAAGACCGAGAAGGTAGTCACTGGTCGTATTTAATAGCTTGGCAATTTTTGCGAGGGTTTGTGGGTTAGGATTGGTAGCGCCTGTTTCATAGCGAGAGACTTGGTTTTGGCTCAATCCCAATTGTTCTGCCATTTCAATTTGATTCATCCCGTGCGCTTTTCGCAACTCGGTGATTCGCTCACCTGGAAGACCCATACTCAATATCGCAATTTTTGCATATTAATCATTGACAAGATGGCATAAAAAGTATATTCTTCCCGCTGTCCGATACACGGATGCACGAACACGCTTATGGTCAAGCAGGGATGATGCCGCATTGCAACGGCACACCCCCGCGAACCGTAGCAACCGGATTATAGGTGGGTTTGGCGTGTGCGTGTAGAGGGCGTTGATTGTGCGCACAGTCAAATGACAACAGGAGACCATATAATGGTTGGCAGCTCAGGGGGTCTCCTGTTTTTCTCTCTCATTCCGCTAACCCTCACCGTCTGTCATTGCATTCGCCAGTCGTAGTAACCATGCATCTGGATCGTAGAGAATGCGGTAACCATCGGACATCACCTGCAACGTGCCCGCATCAATCGGTTGTATGTTTGCCCAACGCAGCGGCGCAAAACCAACTTCTACCTCCAAACCGCTGGTTAGGTGGATGTGCCGTGACCACAACATACCGTAGTCACGATCTTCCCACCGATCCACCCGCGCATCCAACACAGCCCATTTAATCTGAGAAATCCAGTCGCTGGTTCTAAATTTGGCGGGATCGTTGACGAGGCAAACAAGATCAACGTCGGACTGCGGGCGTGCTGTTCCGCGAGCGTGGGAACCGACCAGCGCAATAGCTCGGATTGCTTGCTGCGTGCTGCCCCAATCCATCATTACCGTCAACAGACTGTCGATGTTCATGTTTGCCCTCCACTGCTAATTTACGCCCACGCCGCCCCACCAGGGAACGTGTACTCCGTGATGCTCTCCGGCTTCATCTCGATGCTGTAGCCCGCATCCTGGGGCGGCATATAGTGACCGTTCTTCACCACACACGGGTACTTGAAGTGCTCGTGCAGGTGGTCAACGTACTCCACCACGCGCTCCTCTTTGCTCGCGCTCACGGCGATGTAGTCAAAGATTTGCAGGTGCTGCACATACTCGCACAGCCCCACCCCACCCGCGTGCGGGCACACGGGCAACCCGAACTTCGCCGCCATCAGGTACACGGCAATGATCTCGTTCACGCCACCCAGACGGCAGCTATCAATCTGCACAAAGTGGATCGAGTTCGCCTGCATAAACTGCTTGAACAGCACACGGTTCTGGCAGTGTTCGCCCGTCGCCACCTTAATCGGCGCGATTTGTTCGGCAATCTGCGCGTGACCGAGCACGTCATCCGGGCTGGTTGGCTCCTCAATCCAGTGTGGGTTGAACTGTGCCAATTCGTTCATCCACTCAATCGCCTGGTCAACATCCCATACCTGGTTGGCGTCTACCATCAGGTGGTTCTCGTCGCCAATCTCCTCCCGGATGATGCGGCAGCGCCGGATGTCGTCTTGTAGGTCGCGCCCCACCTTAATTTTGAAGTCGCGCCAGCCTTCTGCCAGCCCCTCACGGCACAGGCTGCGGATTTTGTCGTCGCTGTAGCCCAACCACCCCGCCGATGTGGTGTACGCCGGGTAGCCGTCAGCGAGCATTTCTGCCTCACGCGCTGCTTTGCTGGCGGCGTTGGCACGCAGCAGTTCCAGCGCTTCTTCTGGCGTAATCGCGTCTGTGATGTAGCGGAAGTCCACGCAGCGCACCAGTTCTTCCGGCGTCATGTCCGCGAGCAGCTTCCACAGCGGTTTGCCTGCTGCCTTGGCGTACAAGTCCCACACGGCGTTCACTACCGCCGCCGTCGCCAGGTGAATCACACCCTTTTCGGGTCCTACCCAGCGCAGTTGGCTGTCCCCGGTAACCATGCGCCAGAAGGCACCCATATCCGCCGTGAACGATTCCAGGGTTTTGCCCAGCAGCAGCGGTTTCAGCGCGTCAATGGCAGCAACGCACAGTTCGTTGCCGCGCCCGATGGTGAACGTCAGTCCATGCCCTTCCAACCCGTCGGGATGGTCGGTTTTCAGGATGACGTAGGCAGCAGAATAGTCCGGGTCGGGGTTCATCGCGTCGGAGCCGTCTAGTGCGCGGGATGTGGGGAAACGAATGTCGTACGTGGTAATGTCTGTAATGGTGGTTGGCATCAAAAAAGTCACTTTCTTTGCAGAGAATAAAAAGACGAGATTCCATTATCCAGAATCTCGTCCGCTTAGGCGATGTTGAGTTTTTGTAGCGCGGGGTCTGCCGTCTCCGCTACTCCGGTTGCGTAACCTCCGGGGTTGCCTCAGTCACTGCCTGGGGTGCCACAGTTTCCGTTTCGGGTTCCGCCACCGTTTCCTCGACCACAGGCGCAACCGCTTCTGTCGTCGGTTCGGTCGGCTCCGGTGTTGCTGCGGCAGGTTCCTCGGCTGGTGCAGTCACTTCTTCCGTTGCGGCAGGGACTGTCGGCTCTGGGGTGGCTTCTATAACGGCAGCTTCCTCGGTTGCGTCGGTCTCAGGTGCGGTTACCTCTGGCGTCTCGCCCCGGAGTTCAACTGTTTCCACTTCGATAGACGCAGATTCAACCTCAACCGAGAGTGTCGGTTCAGCGACTGCGCTTTCGACCACGGTATCCTCTGCCGCGCTCACACCCGGCGGGAGGCATTCCGTGCCGATGATGCCAGCGTTAGGTCTGTTCTGCACGTTCAGGTTATCGAACTGGAGATTTGGCTGTGTATCCGTCAGGAAGAACTGGAAGTCCATGTTCGTCCACTGGGCATTGGTCACACCACGCAGCGTATAGGTTTGCAGTGGCGTGTTCGGCAGCACCTGGAAGAAGCATGGTATCTCGTTGGCGTTGTTGGGGAAGTCCCACAGGCGCATGGCAACGAACTTCGTCTCGTTCGTTGGGTTGCCAAGCTGCACCGTTGCCTCGAACGGTGTGCCGCTGGGTGCGCCTCGGAACAGCGGCTGCCCCAGCAGTCCTGCTGTTTCCACGCTAGGGGTGTTGGTGGTCAGGTTGAGGAAACCACCACCGTCGCTAGCTACAATCTCGCCAAAGTAGTTGAAGAAGATGTTGCCGTAGCCGATATCGCCGTTCAGCACCAGGTTCGTGTTCGCTTGCAACGGCGCATCGCAGCTAAGTGCGGTGATGCCCGCGTTGGGCTTGTACTGGACATTGAGTTCGTCCACTTGCAGCCACTGCTCACCGAAGTCGTCCACGTACAACTGAACGTCAATGTTCGACCACTCTGCCGCTGTCACCATCTGCATGGTGTAGGTGGAGAGCGGGGTGTTCGCAGGCACGGTGAACAAGCACACCTGACGGGTGTCGTTGTTCGGGAACGACCACAGGTGCAGGCTCACCAGCTTAGGTTTGCTGCTGCTGTTGCCAAGCTGCACACTTGCTTCTAGCTGTGTGCCCGCCGCTGCGGAGAACGGCGCGTTCTGTGCGATCGGCGTGAAGTTAGGCTGGCTGTCCTCCGTGAACAACTGCGCGCGCGTCATGTTCAGGATGCCATTCGCCCAATCTATACCCAGCCCCGGTGCCACAAAGAAGTAGTCAAACGGGTATTGGAAGTCGTCGTTGACGATCAGGTTGCTATCCGCGGGCAGCGGTGCATCGCAGTTGGTTTGCGTGATGCCGCTGTTGGGCTTGGACTGCACCTGGAAGTCATCGACCAGCAGGGACTGTTCGTTGTAATCTCCCAGCAACATTTGCATGTCCAGGTTCGCCCAGTTTGCGTTGGTCACCCCCTGGAGGGTGTACGTTTGTAGACCCGTGTTCGGGGGCACAACAAAGAAACACACAATGCTGCTGCTCTCGTTCGGGAACTCCCACAGGCGAAAGAAGACAAACTTCGCCTCGTCTGCGGTGTTGCCAAGCTGCACGGTTGCCTCTAGTGGTGTGCCCGCCGGAGGTGCGTAACGCAGCCCCTGCGCAAACCCATGTGTGCCAGCAATATCGCTGCGGGTAACGTTGAGCACGCCGTTGCCGTCAATCGAGCGGTTCAGCCCCTCCGTGAAGAAGTACTGCACATCGCCGTTGCTAAAATTGTTGTTCACCATCAGGTTGACATCTGGCAGCAGCGGTACATCACATACTGTATCGGTCACTTGCAGGTTGTTATTCTGCAAGAACTGGAAATTATCAACCAATAGGGACGGCTCGTTGTAGTCATCGACAAAAAGCTGTACATCAATGTTCGAGAAGTCATCTTCCTGGAAGCTGGTTGTGAACTGCGCTGAGAGCGAATAGGTTTGCAGGCTCGTGTTCGCCGGGACGGTAAAGAAGCACACAAAATCGCGCTCCAGGTCGAAGCTGTCTCGCCCGGCGACCCGCAGCGTGACGTGCTTAGAAACACTGTCGTTGTTGCCAAGCTGCAAAGATACCTGGAACTTCTCAGTAGGCTGCAACTGGTAGCTGCCCAACTGCTGGGACAGTCCCGCGATGTCTGCACTGTTGACGCGGGTGATATTCGCCGTTTCTCCCTGTACATCCGCGCTTACAGAGCCAAACGGGATCCATGCTTCGAGGTTTTGGGTAAAGTCACCGTTGCTGAGCAGGTTCGCGTTGTTGACGTTTAGAACAAGGTCCCCGCTGCCGTAGCGCGTGCCTGCCACACCAATGTAGTAGGTCGCGTTGGGAACGGTATCCACGATGAGCTTGGTAGTGCCGCCCTTGCTGTCGGAGAAATCACAGCCGACTTCGATATCGCCGGCATTCAGTGAGCTTGGTCTGCCCTGGTAGACGGAAACCGTCGTGTTGTAGTTGGAACCAATCGTGTCTACGGCAACGGGGTTACCATCGCCGACGAACTGGTACCAGACCGTGTGCCCTACCTGGAAGTGGCAGGAGAAGTAACGCTCGTAGTCGTTGTTTTCGTTCGGGTTCTCGTTGCCGACGATGGAGGCAGGGTCGGTGTTGATTTGATCTTGATAGGGGAAGCTGTCGATGAGCTTAGCGCCGTCTACGTTATCATTGGTGACCTTGGTGCCCGCCTCGATAAAGTTCGCCGTGATGACCATTGGTGCACCGGGCGTGGTGTTTGTCACGATAGGGAACGCGACCGGGAAGGAGTCGTTATTGAGTTCCCCGGTGTAGTCCCAGTAGTTGAACTCAAAGCCGGAGTTCGCGTTGGCAAGTACCGTTAGCTGGGCACCCATCGGGAACGTCGTGTCTGTCGCATCTTCACCCTGGAACTGCACCGTGAGTGTACCTGCGCCGGGCGGGTTCACCACGGTCTGAACCTCAATGGTTTCAACTTCCTGGCTGGCGCGGAAGTTTGCTACCACGTAGGCGTTTTCATTGAGGGTACGCACCATGTCGTTGAATTCCGCGTTACCGACGGGTGCTCCCTCAAATGTGCCGCTGCTGCTAGACCAGCGCATGATCTGCTGGCATGTTTGCCCACCACTGCAAAAGCCATTGAACGGGAAGCTCATGATGGTGACAAATGCACCACCCGGATCCTGATAGCCGTTGGAGTAATCGTAGGAGCCGAAGCCGCCATCGTTGGCGAAGTCATGCGAGCCGCCCATATTATGCCCGGTTTCGTGGGCGAAGGTGTACGGGAAGGTCATCACACCGCGCCGGATAACGCTGTAGGCAAACTGTTCGAACTGGACGGTGGGCACAGTCATGGTGAAGGCAAAACCGTTGCGCCCCGGCTCCTGAGTGTTGTTTTCTACCACCAGGACTACGAGGTCTGCACCTGTTGCGTCACGGCGGTCACGCAGTGCTTGCAGCGCCGGGTTATCCTCGTCAACCGCGTCATTTAGTGCCGTGGTGAGCGAGCCTGTCTCTGCATAGTTGACCTCGTACTTGTCCACGAGGTTGTACTGGAAGTTCACGCCACTGGTGACAAAACTGAGATTGGCAGAAACGACGTTCGCGTCAATGCGAGACAAGATTGCGTTAGTGCCACCAGCCCCATTGCGTGCGTCCGTGGTGTATGCCACCAGCACATCAATCTGGTTGGCGGCATCAGCAGCGTTAACGTCCGGCATCACGGGTTCACCCTCAATGGGTGCAGGCAGATGATCGGTCAGCGCGTTTGCAAACCAGCGCTGGTAGGCAATCTCGCTCACCGTGTGGATCGGGGTATCTGCATGGTGCACTTCATAAAGCTTGCTGCCCACAATCACGTGCCCGGTGATGTGGTTGTTTTCATCAACAACCAGAACCACCTCGGAGCCAGAGCTACCGTCCACAGTACCCACCCAAACATAGCCGGGGGTACCACCGGGGCGTGCCAGCGTAAAGTTCATGCTCACAAGGTATTCAGCGTCGTCCTCGAAGAAGTTGAGGATCAACTCTTGGTTGCCCACAGACTGGGTAAGTGCCTGTTGCAGGGTGGGCAGTGCTGCGGTGTTGATCTCCACATTGCGTGAGCGCACCGCATCAGTGGTGGTTTGGGCGCTCGGTGGCTGTTCCCCCTCTGTGCTGAGGAACAGACGCGGTGTTTCGTCCACCAGCGTTGCAGTGGGGCTGGGGGTGATCGTCGGGGTGGGCACAGGTGCCTCGTACACACCAACAATCGGCTCTGCGAACAGGGGCTGCCCCATAGCGAGTTGCATCGCGGCGATGCCCGCAGCGTGCGGCGCGGCAAAGCTCGTGCCGCTGATGCTCACATAACCGCTTGAGCCACGGGTGGTGATGATGCTGCGCCCCGGTGCCCACAAGTCAACGGTGTCGCCGTAGTTGCTGAATGAGCTTTGCTCTAGGTCACTGTCCAGCGAACCGACGCTGTACACGTAGTCATAGGCGGCAGGGTACAGTGGTTGATCGGTACCCGCGTTGCCTGCTGCCGCGATGACAACGACACCATTTGCCTGGGCGTAGTTGACCGCGTCTAGCAGGGTGTTTGACGGATAAAGCCCGCCGAGAGACAGGTTTACGATGTGTGCGCCGTTATCTACCGCGTAGGTAATTGCTGCCGCCACATTGCTGTAGCGCCCTAAGCCGTCGGCATCCAGTACGCGCAGCGGCATGACCCGCGCATTGGGCGCAATACCGGAAATGCCCTCGCCATTGTCAATCTCCCCGGCGATGACGCCTGCAACACCACAGCCGTGACCTAGCTCGTCCTGGGGTGTGGCGTCGTCTTCTACAAAGTCGTAGCCGGGCAGAAGCCGCTCATCGACATCGGGATGATCGGAGCAAATACCGCTGTCGATAACGGCGACAACGATTTCAGCGGCGTCGTTTGGTAGGGCAGACCAGCGTGCGGGCGCAGAAATTGCCGCTAGCCCCCACTGCTGGTTGTAGAACGGATCGGCAGGTGGCACGTTGATGTCCGCAAGTGCCTGCACGTAATAGTCTGGTTCTGTGTTGGCGACAAACTCTGCGGATTGCACGTCAGATGCGTCGTCCGGGACGCTGACAACAACCGTATTGATCTGGTCAATTTCGCGTTCTACCGTACCGCCAACAGATGCGATAACCGCTGCACGCTGTTCTGGTGTGGTGTTTTCGTCAAAGCGCAGCGTGACTATATTCTCCACGGGTTCGCCAAGTGAACCAAAAGCGACCCGCACGGGCAGGTCTGACGTGGGGATGGGTGTCGGTTGCTCCACATTAGCGGACTGGCGGCTTGCACGCTGGGCGGCATCGCTCTCGTCCACGGGCACCGCAGCAATGAATGTGCCCTCCGGCTCTGGCGTGGTAGCAGTGGCGGTCGGCGTCGGCGTAGTCGTCTCTACACGAACCACACCGAGGAATGATTGTTCGGTTGCCTCATCGGTGCCTTCTAGCTGAACGCGGGCATCTTCTTCTTTAGATGCTGGAGGAGCAGGGTCATCTGTGACCTCTGGTGTTGCCTGGGCAACAACTACCTCGGTGACCTCATCGGTGCCTGCAACTACCGTAGGTGTGGCGGCAGTTAAGGATGCGTTCTGCTGAGCACCACAAGCGGAAGCGACCATGGCAATGATGATGAAAATAATTGCAATTTGTAAACGTTCTCTCTGCATAGAACGACTGTTTCCTATTCCACTTGAAATAGAGACTTTCAACCCTGCTCATCATAGCATAATGTGCACGAACGCATATGAAATTTTACTATTTTCGTGCAATGTTCGCTTAATTCGGCTGTTGCGTGTGGGCAATGGTGTTGAGGGGAGACCGCCCAGCAAATACCCGTTTGTAGTACCACACCCACAGGTAGAATGCTACCGTGCTGAGCACGCTAGGAACGACCCACACCAACCACACATAGTCCCCGCTGAGGAAGCGGTTTGCCTGCTGCACCAGGAATGCAGTCGCAATGGCGATATAGGAGCCGATCATACCTGCCATGTGCGCGTACCACCACCAGCGTGTATCCACTGGGTGCCAGATGAACACACGCAGGTCACGCCCACCAGCAAGCAAGGTGAACAGCCCGAACACGCCAGACAAGACAATCATGATGCTGTCCATTTCACGGGCACCCAGCAACCCCTGTGCAGCATAAACCGTCATACCGACGCCAAATGCAAACGTGAGCAGTGCCGCTGCCCAGTCGTACAAGTGTGCTTGCTGCCTTTGCTTGCGTGCTAGCGTGCGCCAGCCGGAGAAAGCGAGGTGTAGGCTAAGCACCGAAATGCCAAGCAGGAAAAGCGTGATTTCCGCGAAGTACAACAGCAAAAGCGCAGTGAGCGTTAGCCCAAGGATGGCAAACAGGTACACCTTGCCCCAGCGGCGGTGTGCTTCGCCGCCCTTTAGCGTGAACATCGCTGCCGGGGCGACCACAAACGCGATCGTCCCAGCACCCACATGCAACACACGTAGCAACACTTCTACAGTATGTAACGTCAACACAGCTCTGCTCCGCAAGACGGCAAACTCGCTTGCATTATAGTTTAGAACTGTGCGTCATGGCATAGCCACGATGTTCCCATAGCGGTGCGTCGTCTGGCTCATGGATTGTTCCATCAACGTGTGGCGTAATTCCAACCGCCCGCTAGAGACCACCGGAACGGTAATCACCGGAACATGATGCTCAATTGCCGCCTCTCGCACTGCCGTTGAGACATCCCCGCCCAGTACACGCAGCCGCTGGAAGTATTGGTAGTTCTCATCTGCCAGTGCTGCAATCAATCCGGCATCATCCTCTACCACCATGTTCACCACATTGACGCCGTGCAGCGCTTGCGGGACGAATGCGGCGTCTGGCGTGCTAACGCGCAACGGGACGCCTGTCTTGTCTGCCGCCATAATCACCCGTAGCAGGTCATTGGTGCCCTTGCCCGATGACAGACGCACGACAAGCCGTTTGATGGGACGGTAGCGGAAGTCGTTGGACTCGCCCAATATGCCGCTGGGGTCGTGTTCCTTGTTAAAGTGCGTCTCCCAAGCCCGCTGGTAGGACTCGCCCGCCGTTGCCAGCAGAGTTTGCGGGTCTGTCTCACGGTCGCGCCATGTGCCCAAGCTCAATACGTAATTGGGACCGCCCGCCTTGGCATACCCAAACGCGGACTTTTTCCAGCCGCCGAACGGCTGCCGCTGCACGATTGCACCGCTGGTCACGCGGTTAATGTAGGCGTTCCCCGCGTGGATGCGGTCTCGCCACACAGCAACCTCGCGGTCATCTAGGGTTTGCAGCCCGCTCGTTAGCCCGTAGTCCACATCGTTGGCAATCTCAATCGCGTGGTTCAGGTCATCGGCACGCATCAGCCCCAACACCGGACCGAAGCACTCCGTCTTGTGGAAGAATGACCCTGGTTTCACACCCAGTTTGATCCCTGGCGTCCACAGGTTGGGGTTGTCCGGGTCAGGTTGCGGCTCCAGTAACCACGTTTCGCCCGGCTCTAGCTGTGTGAGTGCACGGTGCAGCTTACCATCTGGTGCGCGGATGACGGGTGGCACGACGTTGTAGAGGTCTTCCGCTGCGCCTACCGTCAAGCTTTGTGCGGCGTCCTTGAGCTGTCGTAAAAATGCCTCGTCCTCGTACACTTCTGCCTCCAGGATGCCCAGGCTAGCGGCAGAACACTTTTGACCTGCGTGCCCAAATGCAGACTTGACCAGATCCTTCACTGCCTGATCGCGGTCTGCCATTGCAGTGACGATCATGCTGTTTTTGCCGCTGGTCTCCGCAAACAGGCGCAGTTCAGGTTTCCAGCTCAGGAACAGTTGCGCAGTCTCATACGCGCCTGTGAGGATGACCGCGTCTACGCGCTCGTCCGTGACTAAGCTGCGCCCCACCTCGTCGTCAGTGGTCGGCACGAACTGTAGCACATCCTTGGGAATCCCCGCGTCCCACAGCGCGTTACAGATCAGCCAACCAATGAGCGTTGCCTCTGGCGCAGGCTTAAAGATCACCGTGTTGCCTGCCATGAGCGCGGCTAATGCACCCCCCGCCGGGATTGCCATTGGGAAGTTCCACGGCGGCGTGATGAGCACCGTCCCAAACGGGCTAAACTTCATCGTTTCCAATTCGTCCGCCAGTGCATCGAAGCTACGGGCGTAGTAGTTGGCAAAGTCAATCGCCTCAGAAACTTCGGGGTCGCTCTGGTCAACCGTCTTGCCGCCGTCCACGCTCATCGCACCGACAAAATCGCCGCGCCGGTTCGCCAGTACCGATGCACACCGAACCAGCAATGCCTTGCGCTCTGCAATCGGGCGTGATGCCCAGCCTGCCTGTGCCGCCACTGCCGTTTCTAACGCGGTGTCGATCTGCTGTGGCGACGCCAGGGCATAGCGATATGCCACTTTGTGCGGGTGCGCCGGATTGTGCCCCTCTGCTTGTTGTTCGGTGTGAACAAAGCCACCAGCGATTTGCAGTGGGATGTCCTTGATGTCACGTTCACGCCAGTTTGCGACGTACTCTGCCGCCCAGCGTTGGTTCTGGCGCAGCGAGAAGTCTGTATCGGGCACATTCTCAAACGGGGCGTTGGCGTCGAAGTCAATCTCTTCTGTGTTACGATCCTGGGTGCGGTTGGGCGTATCCGCCACAGTGTGCATATCGTTGTATGCCGCCAGGAAGCGGTCGCGCTGCTTTTCCCACTGCGGTGTGCCCGGTTCCAGGTCAAACAGGTCATGCAGGAAGTTCTCTGGCGCAGTATTTTCATCCAGGCGGCGCACCAGGTAAGCAATCGCGCTGTGGAAGTCTTCCCGCTTAACCACAGGGGCATATAGCAGCAGCCCGTCCGCTGCGTTCTGCACTGCGCGTGCCTGATGGTTCGCCATACCTTCCAGCATCTCGAACTCGATTTCGTCTACGAGTCCGTACTGGTCGCGCAGCAGCAGCGCGTAAGCCACGTCGAACAGGTTGTGGCTGGCAACACCCAGGTTGACCGCTGGTGCACGCTCCGGTGTGCAGCCATAAGTCACCATGCGCTTGAAGTTGGCGTCTACCTCGTGCTTGCTGGTGTAGGGTGCCTGCTGCCAGCCATGAGCCGCCGCTTCCACTCGCTCCATGGCGAGGTTAGCGCCCTTCACAATCCGCAGCTTAATCGACGCGCCGCCGTTTGCCACACGCTGCTGTGCCCACTCGGTCACATCGCGCTGGACGGCGTGGGAGTCTGGCAGGTATGCCTGGAGCACGATGCCAGCACGACAGTTATGGAATTCCGGTTCTTCCAGCACGCTTTTAAACGCTTCAACAGTGAGGTGTAGGTCACGGTATTCTTCCATGTCCAGGTTAACGAACTTGGGAGCGGTTGTGCCATCGGGCTTGCAGAATGTGTGTGCCATCGCCTGACGGTACAGCGTGCGCAGCCGTGTTTTGATTGCCTCTACCGTGTGGTCGAATGCAATCAGGTGAATCTGGCTGAAGATGGAACTAATTTTGACGGAGATGTACTCTACATCCGGGTTTGCCAGCAGGTTCAGGTAAGCGTCCAGGCGTTTTTGCGCCTCGCCCTCACCCAGGATTGCCTCGCCAAGTTGATTGATATTGAGGCGCGTCCCGGTGGCGCGGCGTTTGTCCAGGTAAGCTTTGAACTGGTCTGGCTCACTCGGCAGGATGACGTTGTTTGTCTCTGCACGCAGCTTGGCGACGATGAACGGGACAACCAGGTCTGGGGCGATTTGCCCGGCGAGGTTGCCCAGCCACAGCGCGGCTCGCTCCCAGGTTTGCATATACGCCGGGATACCGTAGCGGTTGGTGAGGTGGCGGATTTGCCCAGATACCCGCGCTGCGTTGTGGGAACGGAACGCTTGGTCTGGCATGAGCATGGTCAGCGTTTTGCCGTCCGGGTCGTTCATCATGCCGCCGATTTTTGCTGCCTGGGCGCGTTCGCCCATGGATTGGTCTGCTTTTGCTGCGGCAAGCAGTTTCGCCGCGAGTTCAACCGCTTCTTCCGCGATGTCGGTGTTCGCCTGTGTGGTGTTTTCTATTTGTGGTTCTTCTACTTCTACGGAATAATCTAACGTCGCCATGTTTAAATCCTTAAAAACTTTAACTCTTTTAACTCTCGTGTATAGGTTTGCGATAGCCAATATCGCAGGAGATGCGATGGGCGGTCTCTACGACGTGTGGCGCAGCTTGCCTGGCAAGTGTGGGGGTAAACCGCACGCTAGGACCCACCAAACTAACGGCGGCAATAGGATGACCATCCACGTCGAATATCGGCGCACCCACCGCCACAACCCCCTCCTCCAACTCCCCTACCACCAGCGAATAGCGTTGCTCCCGGGCTGTGCCCAGCGCCGCGTTGATGTCATCCACTGAGTATTGGGTGTGGGCAGTGAGAGGCGCCAGTTCCAGCGGGAGCAGGTCGTGTCGGGCGGCTTCTGGCAGGTGAGCGAGTATTGCCTTGCCAGTTGAGGTCGCGTGTATCGGCAGTCGTGTTCCGATGTACTGTGTGATCCCTACAAGATGCTTGCCCAGCACCTCATCAATGACCAGCATGTATGCCCCACCGTTGGCGTCGTACCGGGCGATTTCAAGCGTAGTCGTTTCTCCGGTGGCGCGGGTGAGCGCCCTCAGATGAGGACCTGCCGCTTGCCGCAGCGGATTAGCACGGGCGGCTCGCCCCCCCATCGCAATTACTTCCGACCCCAACCGATACTCGCCCATCTCCGTTTTTTCGATGAGTCCTTCGGATTCCAGCGCCGTCAGGATACGAAAGACCGTGGTCTTATTGAGTCCCACCTCCGCAACCAATGCGGCAAGCTCCCAGTGTGGGTTGTGGTCGTCAAACGCTTTCAGTATTTGTAGGGCACGGTTGATGGATTGCGTTCCGGTCATGGGGGGTTCATATGCTGAATATGAGTTTCATATAGTGAAATCATACTTCAACATGTGGATGTTTGTCAAGTAGACTATCTGTTGCCATGGCGTGCGCAAGCACAACACGCCGCAGACGGCTTCTGGTCACTAACCGTCACGGCGTGCTGAGTTGAATAGAAACGAAATCGGTGTGGGGTGGGTATACGTTACGGCGTGGCGGATGGTTCTGCAATCAGCGAGTGCAGCCAGTCCAGGTCTGCAATTTGACCGGGTTGGGCAACGGCGACCGCCGCCGAAAAGTCTTGCGCTTGCACATAATCGCCGGGCGTTGCCACACATGCCACTCCCGCGCTCACGGCAGACTGCAAGCTGTCCGCAGTGTCTTCAATCGCTAGTGCCGCATTGGCAGAGGCACCCAACTGCTGCAACACATAGTCATACACATCGGGGGCGGGCTTGCCGTTTTGCACGCTGCTCCGGTTCGTAGTGATGGCAAAGTGCTGAAACGGCGACTGCTGCCCCAGGGCGCTATCAATAGCGTCGATATTTTCTTGGGACGTGGTTGAGGCAAACGC
>CAYVGI010000091.1:0-19695 GCA_964451095.1 uncultured Anaerolineaceae bacterium | reverse complement strand
CTCACGGTACTCGCTCATGTCAATGCGAATGAGCGCGTCCTCGTCGTCAAACAGGTACTCTGCCAGGGTTTTTGCCAGCTCGGTTTTACCCACACCACTGCTACCCAGGAAGATGAACGAGCCGATTGGGCGCTTGGGGTCTTTCAGTCCGCTGCGAGCACGGCGAATGGCATCAGACAGCGCGTGCACCGCCTTCTCCTGCCCTACCACGCGCTGGTGCAGCGCGTCTTCCATGCGCAGCAGCCTCTCGCTCTCCGTTTCCAGCATCTGGCTAAGCGGAATACCCGTCCACTGGGAGACGACGCTGGCGATGTCGTTTTCCTCCACCACTTCGTCCAGCGTGTGTTCCCGCTGCCACTGGGACTTGGCATTGGCGAACTCTTCTTCTAGTTGCAGCCGCTGCATCTTGAACTCTGCGGCACGCTCGTACTCGCGTGCCATGCCCGCCGCTTCCTCATTGGCGGAGATGCGAGAAATTGCGTCCTGCATCTGCTTCAGTTCCGGCGGCATAGAGTACAGCATCACGCGCAGCTTAGCCGCCGCCTCGTCCAGCAGGTCGATTGCCTTGTCTGGCAGTTTGCGGTCGGTCAGGTAGCGGTCTGCGAGGCGGGCAGCGGAGACAATCGCATTATCTGCAATGGCGACTTTGTGATGCGCCTCGTAGCGGTCGCGCAAGCCAAACAGAATCTGGATGGTATCTTCCACATTCGGCTCATCCACAAACACCGGGGCAAAGCGCCGATCCAGCGCGGCGTCCTTCTCGATGTACTGGCGATACTCATCCAGCGTCGTCGCGCCGATGCACTGCAACTCACCGCGTGCCAGCGCCGGCTTCATCATGTTGGCGGCGTCCATCGCACCAGCGGCGGCACCTGCCCCCACCACCTGATGAATCTCGTCAATGAAGAGGATGATTTCGCCCTGGGCACGCTGCACCTCTTCAATGGTCGTCTTCAGGCGCTCCTCAAACTCACCACGGAAGCGGCTGCCCGCCAGCATCGCACTCAAGTCCAGGCTGAGCACACGCCGCCCCTGCAAAATCTCCGGCACGTCGCCGTCAGCGATCTTCTGTGCCAGCCCTTCCGCAATGGCGGTCTTGCCGACACCCGCCTCACCGATGAGGACCGGGTTGTTCTTGGTGCGGCGCACCAACACCTGGATCACACGCAGAATTTCCGGGTCACGCCCGATGACCGGGTCTAGCTTGCCCTCACGCGCCATCACGGTCAGGTCGCGGCTGTACTTTTCCAGCGTTTGGTAGCGGCTTTCTGCCTGGGGGTCGGTCACACGCTGCCCCCCTCGGATGTCTTTCACAGCGTCGTTAACGCGGTCGCGCTCCACGTTGTTGTCCGCCAGGATTTTGGCGACTGCCGTGTTCCGCTCACTCAGAATTGCCAGGAACATGTGCTCCGTGGAGATGTACTCGTCGCGCAGGCGGTTCGCCTCCTCGTTTGCCAGGTCAATCACACGCTTTACACGCGGGGTGATGAATACCTGGTTGGTGCCCTGCCCGTAGATTGCCGCCTTCGGGCTAGCACGTAGGATTTCGTCCAGGCGCATACGGATGGCAGCGGGGTCTACGCTCAGGCGCTCCAAAATTTGCGGCACCACCCCGTCGTTCTGTTCCAGCAGCGCCAGCAGAATGTGCTCGGTGTCCACCTGGTTATGCCCATAGCGCTGCAAGATCTCGTAGGCGCGGGCGGCGGCATCCTGCGCACGCTCGGTAAATCGGTCAAAACGTATCATGACACTTCCTCTAATACTCGCCTGTCCATACCCATTGCCCCCTTCGCACGTTGCTGCTCTCTATTGTAATGTAATAGAGATATTGGGCTAGCAATAAATTTCGGCGGGGTGCCCACTTTCTACGAGCGGGTGAGCTTATGGCGTAGGGTACTATGCACTATAGTACCGCTGGTGTGTTAGCGGGGTGTATGCGCAGCGTAGGCACCCTGCAAGAAAGCGGACTAGCTCAACCGCTCAGACGCATCGGCATCAATGGTGGCATTGTGCTGGGCGATGTGCAGCGCCTTTTGCAGCGCAGTATTGTCCTGGGTGTTCTGCCGCTTGCTGAGCGCGTCCAGGATGGCGTGCAGCGTTTGCTGTGGCAGGGGAGCGCCCACCACTGGCAGATGATTGACCAGAAGCCCGCCCATCACCAACGGTGTGTACAGATAATTGGCGTCCTGCTGCCCACGCCCGGTGAGCCACATCAGCACTGTGTCTGCGTAGCGCTGCTGCTTGGTTGCGTCTGGCATAAGCACAATGCCCGCCTGCTCCAGCAGTTCAAACGCAACAACCACCGCGTCGTACAGCAGCGCGTCCAGCAGGTGGGCGGCAAGCACGCTGCCGGGCAGGTCTTCCTGGGTGACATGCGGGTGATGGGCGACGAGCTGTGGGAGCAGGCGATACCAGCGGCTGTCTACGGGTACACCCCTCGTGTGGTGTTCCAGGTCTTTTTGCACTACATAACACAAAAGGTGCGTTACCACCTGCACTTCACCCGGGTACATGCTGATGTCTCGGCGGGCGTAGGCAGCGGCAACCGCCTGCGACAGCGGTGTGTAGAGGTCAGCGTCGGGTAATTTGCCCAGGAACATCGCCGCTTCCTGGGCAGACTCTTCCACATAGCGCGTCTCCATCTTCATATCCCCCGCCGACCACAACGTTTCGTACATCGGGGCGAGTTCGCCGGGCAGCGGCGGGATTGCCTTCTCCAACACGTCAAATGTTGTGGTAACGGTTTCGTCGGATTGGTACCAGCGTGACGCCTGATACGCCACCGCCTTTAGCTCGTTCAGCTTTATCGGGGAAATCGTCAGCAAGGACGGCACCACACCGCCATCTGGCGGGCGGGCGACAGCGCTCACCGTGCCGGCAATACGAGAGCGCACAGCGACTTGCACCGGATAGGTGCCGGGCGGGGTAGGTGCCTGGGGCACCAGCGGCAGCCGCAGCACGCCCACTTCGCCGGGGCGCAACCCCAGCGGAACGACCGTCTTGGAAACACTGATGTTCGGTGCGGCTGGTGCATCGGTGGGCAGGGGCGGGCGCACCCCAATGCGCACCCACATGTTTTGTTCCACGCGGCTTTGCAGCACCACCACAACAGACACAGGCTGGTTCAGGTAGGCGCTGGTCGGCGATATGCCCACAGCGTACTGAAGCCACTCCAGATGAATGCGTTGGTTGGTGATTGCCCCCAGGACATCGGGGCACATTAACGGCACACTGCCCGCCATTAGTCTTCCTCAAGTTTGGTCAGTATTCGTTAGCTTATCGGCAATGTGTTTTTTTCGCCAATATGCCGGAGCGCCGGGCGCATCCGGGCATGGGGGCATGGGGGCAAATATTACGAACCACACCGAACGGGTTGTCTGGTGAAAGCGGGGGGCGCTCAACACCGCCCGGTCTGTGCTGCTGTAGCTGCTTCTGGGCGGGAAAACGATTCCCATTGCTTTAAGCAAGAGGCGGTTGGATGCAAATTCGCCCCAAAAGTGGGACTTCAAACAAAAAAGCCCCCACAACGGGGGGCAATGTGTAACGGCAGGGTCAGCCCTCTAGTCAGAGCCATCCGGCGAGTGCATCGGGGTTTCGTCCGTTTCGGTTTCGCCAATCGGGGGTGTCTCGTCATCAACGCCAACCAGTTCATCGCCCTGGTGCTTGAGCAACACATCCGCGTTTGACGAGGTGACATCCAGCCCCAGGATTTCCAGGACACGGTACTGGTCAACGACTTCGTTGTCCATCAACTCATTGGCGAGTGCGGTCAGCTTATCGTGATTTTCACGCATCAGCTTGACAGTGCGCTCGTAGGCGTCATCGACAATCTGATGAACTTCCTGGTCAATCAGGTAGGCAGTCTGGTCGCTGTAGTTGCGCCCCTGTGACAGAGAATAGCCAAGGAACGGCTGCTGCTCGTTGTCACCGAAGTTGAGCTGCCCGATGGACTCGCTCATGCCGAACTGCGCAACCATACGGCGTGCGAGGTCTGTTACGCGGCGCAGGTCGTCCGCAGCGCCCGTCGTCACCTCCCCAAACGTGACTTCTTCCGCTGCACGCCCACCCAACATCATCACCATGCGGGAGAGCAGATACTTGCGTGAGTAGTTGCGGCGCTCATCGCTGGGCAGCGTCGCCGTGACGCCAAGCGCCTGCCCACGCGGCACAATTGTCACCTTCAGTACCGGGTCTGCACCGGGTGTGAGGGCAGAGGCTACCGCGTGACCTGCCTCATGGAAGGCAACCACCTTGCGCTCTTCTTCGTTGCTTAGTGGCGGGCTTTCGGTACCAAGCACGATACGGTCGAACGCGTCGGAGAAGTCGCGCCCGCTGATGCGCTTGTGGTTCTTGCGGGCAGCAGTCAACGCTGCTTCGTTCGCAAGGTTTGCCAGGTCTGCACCGGAGAAGCCAATCGTCGCCTTGGACAGCGATTCCAGATCGACATCATCAGACAGCGGCTTGCCACGTGTGTGAATCTTCAGGATTGCCAGGCGTCCGGCGCGGTCGGGTGCACCCACCGTTACCTGGCGGTCAAAGCGACCGGGACGCAGCAGCGCCGGGTCGAGCACGTCCGGGCGGTTGGTTGCCGCCATAACAATCACGCTCTCGGTCTGGTCGAAGCCGTCCATCTCAGCAAGCATCTGGTTCAGCGTCTGCTCACGCTCATCGTTGCCGCCGCCTAGCCCGGCACCACGCTGGCGCCCAACCGCGTCGATCTCGTCAATGAACACAATCGACGGAGCGGAGTTCTTCGCCTTCTTGAACAGGTCACGCACGCGGGACGCGCCGACACCCACAAACATCTCCACAAACTCCGATGCAGACAGGCTGAAGAACGCCACATTTGCCTCACCCGCAACAGCGCGTGCCAGCAGCGTTTTACCCGTCCCTGGAGGACCGACCAGCAGCACACCACGGGGGATGCGTGCGCCCAGGGAGATGTACTTGTCCGGCTCCTTCAGGAAGTCCACCACCTCGACCAGTTCGTTCTTGGCGGCGTCCTGCCCAGCCACATCCTCAAACGTCACCTGGGGGAAGTCCGACTTGTACTCGCGTGCCTGGGACTGCCCAAAGCCGAAGATACCCGATGATGCCTGCCGCTGCGCCCGGCGTGCCATCCAGAAGAGAAAGCCGACGATGAGCAGAAAGGGTGCCCATTGCAGCAGGAAGATAAACAGCGGATTGATTGTTGTTTCTTCCGCCTGGATGACTGGCACGTTTGCCTCTAGCAGTTCAAGCAGACGCGAGTCCTCTTGTGGCGGAATAGTTGTCTCGAAGGAGGTGGATGTCCGCTGGTTGTCACCCTCCTCTGGGAAAGTGACCTCGCTTTGGAACTCACCGATGGCAGCCGAGTCGCGGATCGTAACCTCCGTGACATTACCCGCCTCTACCTGCTCCAAAAACCCGGAGTAGGAGATTTCTAGCGGTTCGCTGCCCAGTAAACCGCCGCCACTGCTGGAAAGGTTCAGGAACAGCCAGGACAGCAACACACCGAAGATGATGAACAGCCCCCAACGCGGGATTTCGAAATTTGGGCGCTGGTTGTTATCGTTGTTATCCTGCTGCCCAGGACTGTTGCTATCACCGTTTTCATCTCGTTTTCGATTAGGTGGGAATTGCATCTTTTCCTACTTGTTAGTCTTTTCACATATTGATTGGCTGATTGTAGACGATGTTCGTTAGAATTTCAGAAGCAGGGGCGCGATTTAACGTCACCACTGGGGCGATCTACGGTGTTTTTAACGTTCCGAATGTGCGAATCCGCTAAACTGTTACAATAAAGGAACACACCATTTACACTTACGCTGCGGAGACGCCCATGACAGACCACAACGATACCCCCCCATCGGACAACATCGGCAAGTACCTGCTTGGGGCAGATGCGCGGCGCAGCACCAAAGCAGTAGAGACTGCCATTCGGCAGGTGCCACTCACATTGCAGCCGTTCTTCCGCGAGGACAGCGACCTAGAGGCAGAACTGTTGCAGCGCTTCCCCAGCATGCCGCTGATGTCTCATGTGCGCTTTCGCGATGTGTACTACAACGGGGAACGCGGCATCGCCACGCTGTCTGCCCAGGACGGCTCTAGCACTGTGCTCATTGATGTTAGTAAAACCACGAACGAGATCCAGTTCGCCTTCATATATGGGTCTATGCTCTCGCTGCGGTTCTTGCTAGATGAGCTAAGCGACCTTGATCGGCAAGCGTGGATGAGCAACATGCAAAACAATACCGAAGATGTGGTCTTCCTGTGGGGGCAGTCTCGGTGGGCGAAGGACTACGTGATTTGTGTGCCGCACAAGTACTACATCAGCCTGCTTGCCTTCTCTCCGCACCACTTCGAGGCAGCAGTGCGCGTCACCCCGGCAATCGGCAGCGACTTGTTCGACTGGCTGCGCGAGTTCTGGTTCCCAGATGCAACCAAGCCCACTGGGGACTCAAACGACGACACACCGGACAGCGCATCCTCGATCCTGAGCAGTTGGTAATGAGTTTTCTCATACCCGTCTCATCCCCGTGAATGTGTGACGGTTGCCACGGGCACCCGATGCGGTATGGTATGAGGGATTGTTGACCACGACGAGGACTGCATTCCCAATGAACCGCCTGCAACACGAGACCAGCCCCTACCTGCTGCAACACAAAGACAACCCTGTCGATTGGTATCCCTGGGGTGAGGAAGCATTGCAGCAAGCTAAGGCGGCAGACAAGCCCATCCTGCTGAGTGTGGGCTACAGCGCGTGCCACTGGTGCCATGTGATGGCGCATGAGAGCTTCGAGGACGAAGCAACCGCCGAGATAATGAACGAGCTGTTTGTGAACATCAAAGTTGACCGGGAAGAACGCCCGGACGTTGACGACATCTACATGCAGGCGGTGCAGGCAATGACGCGCCACGGCGGTTGGCCCATGACGGTCTTCCTACTGCCAGATGGACGCCCGTTTTATGGCGGCACCTACTACCCCAAAGAGCCGCGCATGGGTATGCCGTCGTTCCAGCAGATCATGGGCGGTGTTCAGGACGCGTTCGTCAACCGCCGTGATGAGGTTGAGCAGGCAGCAGACAACCTCACCGAAGCGCTGAACAGAGACATTCTAGGCATCGGCGGCACAGATGACCAGCTAAACGTTGCCCTGCTTAGCAGCGCCTTCGACGGCATCCGCCGCAGCGCGGACATGCAGCACGGGGGGCTTAGCCCGGCACCGAAGTTCCCGCAGCCGATGACGCTAGAGTTCCTGCTGCGCACCTACGACCGCACCCGCGACCAAGCAGCGCTGGACGTGCTCAACGTCACACTGACGGCAATGGCACGCGGCGGCATCTACGATCAGATCGGCGGTGGCTTCGCCCGCTACAGCACAGACTCAATTTGGCTGGTGCCCCACTTTGAGAAAATGCTCTACGACAATGCACAGCTCAGCCGGGTTTACCTGCGGGCATGGCAGATCACCCAAAACCCCTACTACAAGCAAATCGCTGAAGAAACTTACGATTACATCCTGCGAGAAATGACCGCGCCGGAAGGCGGCTTCTACAGCGCGACAGACGCCGACAGTGAGGGCGTAGAGGGCAAGTTCTTCGTGTGGAGCAAGGCGGAAATCGAGGAAATCCTGGGGGATGACGCCAAAATCGCGATTGAATACTACGGTGTGACGGACGGCGGCAACTTCGAGGGCGCGAACATCCTCTACCAAACGGATGCCGAGGACGTCATTGCTGACCGCCTGGACATGGACGCCGAGGCACTGCACGAGAAGATTGATGCGATAAAGGCGAAGCTGTACGCCCATCGCAGTCAGCGGGTGGCACCTGGGCTAGATGACAAGATACTCGCAAGCTGGAACGGCATGATGCTGGCGAGCCTGGCAGAAGCTGCCCGTGTGCTGCGCCGGGACGATTACCGGACGGCGGCGGTACGCTGCGCGGAATTCCTGTTGGATACGATGTTGACCGACGAAGGGCGGCTGTACCGCACCAGCAAAAACGGTGAGAGCAAGCTCAACGCCTACCTGGAAGACTACGCCAACGTGATTGACGCGCTGTTGGAGGTCTACCAGACGACATTTGACGAGCGTTGGTTCCGCCACGCCCGCAAGCTAGCAGACGTAGTGCTCGATCACTTCCGTGCGGAAGAAGCTGGCTTCTACGACACGAGCGACGACCATGAGACGCTGGTGGTGCGCCCGCGCAACTTGCAGGACAACGCGACGCCGTCTGGCAATGGCATGATGGCGAAGCAACTGCTGCGGCTGGCGGCGTACACTGGCGACGCCCGCTATGACGAGGTGGCACGGGGCATCCTGCGCCTGCTGGCAAACGCAATGACGCAGTATCCGCTGGCATTTGCAGAGTCGCTCAACGCAACGGATATGGTCGTGCGCGGGATCAAAGAAGTTGCCCTGGTAGGCGACACAGCAGCGGACGAGACACAAGCGCTACTTGAAGCCATCCAGGCGCCATACCGCCCCAACGTCATTACCGCGCTCACGCCCTCTGATGTCGACGGCGAGGCAGGCATCCCGCTGCTAAACTACCGCACCGCCCGCAATGGTGCCCCGACGGTGTACGTGTGTGAGAACTTTGCGTGTAAAATGCCCGTGACAACCGCAGAAGCCGTCGCGGAGTTGCTAAACGAGGCGAATTAAGTGGGGTGATGCGTACCCCGGAACGGGAAAGCTGTTGAACCGAGAATCCATCATCGTGGTTGACCTGGAGGCAACGTGCTGGCGCAAGGATCCGCCGCCGGGGCAGCAGAACGAGATTATTGAAATTGGGGTGTGCGTGCTGCCGCTGGAGACACTCGAACCGGAGCACAAGCGCGGCATTATCGTCAAGCCCACCCGCTCCAAGGTAAGTGAGTTCTGCACCGAACTCACATCCATCACGCCGGAGATGGCAGACGCAGGCATCACCTTTGCAGAGGCGTGCGCCATCCTGCGCGATGAGTACGACGCAGCAACCCACCTGTGGACAAGCTGGGGCGGCTACGATGAACGTATGCTGCGCTGGCAGTGCGGCGAGTTCGGTGTACCGAACCCGATGGGCACACACATGAACCTGAAGCAAGTCTATGCTGACCTGCGCAACAAGGGCAAGCGGCGCGGCATGGCACGCATCTTGCAGGTGGAAGGGCTGGCGATGGAAGGGCGGCACCATCGCGGCGAAGATGACGCCTGGAACACCGCCCGCATCCTGGCAAAGCTCATCCGGGAAGAAGGCACAGGCTTCCTGGAGCCGTTCTGGAAGGAGCCGACGACCGAATGAGCGCGAAACAGCAGGCAACAGACCACTTCCGCATGACGCTGGTCACGGTGGTGGGGCAGGCGTTCGGGGCAGCGGGCTACACCCTGGAAGACGCGCCCATCAAGCAGGCGGGCGGGCTGTTCCGCTACCGCAAGGCACTGGGCGGCGGGCTAACAGGCTTCATCGAGTTCCAACTGCTGTACCTGCCCGCAACCGAATGGTCTGGCAACATCACGTCACGCTTTCGGGTGCACCTCGTCCGCACGGACAAAACCAACGCCCAGGAGCGCAGCGCCCACCCGAACTACACCCGCAAAACGCTAAGCGAGCTGGTCGTGAACGACTTCGGCGTGGCGGTCTTGCCATCTGCGGGCTACTGGTGGCAGTTCTCTAATACGGATGAACTCGGCAAAGCGTTGGCGGAGTCGGGGCATTTGGTCATCGGCTACGGGATGCCCTGGTTAAGCGGCGAACTGATGCCGCCTGGGGAGTAAGCCGTGAACGTTATTCATGTACAAATAATGGGACCGCCGGGTTCAGGGAAAACACTCTTTTTCAATACCTTACATGACCTTGCTGGTTTGCCTCAGCACAGATGTAATTTTGGTCTGTGGGCGCAGCACGGAAAACCTTGAGCCAGGCACGCCGTCGCCCTAGCGCAGGGCAACCGTCAATTGACCGTGTGGGTACCGTTGGTGATAATGCGGGCATGAAAACACTCAAAACCCGCATCACCACAGTTCTGCTCTTGCTGCTAACCAGCGCCTGCACCCTCGCCGGGGAGCCGCAGGTGATTATCGTTACGTCCGATGCACCACCGGGCGACCAAACCCGTATTGCATCGGAAACACTGATTCAAACGCTGACGCCCGCCGCGCCCACACCCGTTCCGGCAACTGCCATGCCCACATCACCGCCCACCGCCACCGTCCCGCCAGACATGTTGCTGCGCCAGGGCGACCGCCTGCGCCTGAACGGTTACTACGAACTGGCAATCGACACCTACGGTGAAGTCATCGCAGGCGGGGAAACCGTTCCCGCCGATGACCGCGCCGAGGCACTGTTCCGGCAGGGGCAATCTGCGGTGAGAGAGGGGCTATTTGCAGAGGCAGTTGACCCGCTGACCGCGCTCATTACATCCTACCCGGACGACGAGCGCACCCCACAGGCGCACTTCCTGCGCGGCGATGCCTACCTGGGGCTGTCTCGCTGGAACGAGGCCATTGCCGACTTCCAACAGTACCTGACGTTGCGCCCCAGCCTGGTGGATAGCTACGCCTACGAGCGCATTGCCGATGCACAGCTTGCGCTGGGGCAAACCGCCTCTGCGCTGGACAACTACGAGCGTGCCGTGAGCGCAAACCGCACATTGGTGCCACTGCTGGCGCTGCGAGAGAAGGTCGCGCGCATCTATGCGAGCGGCGGGCAAACGGAACAGGCAATTGCCCAGTACGACGCCATACTCGCAGCCGCGCAAAACGCGGGCTACCGCGCCGATATTGAGTTCCGCGCGGCGCAAGCGCTGCTCGACGCCGGGCAAACCGAAGCGGGGCTGGCACGGATGCGCCTTGTGTTCGATACCTACCCCAGCGCACCCACCGCCTACGACGCGATGCTGCGCCTGGACGAGGCAGGCATCAACTTGAGCAACTATGAGCGCGGGCTGGTCGCCTATAACTACGGCGACTATCCACTGGCAATCGAGGCGTTCAACACGCACACGACGCAGGTACCGCTGGCGGACGTGCCCGGCGAGATGTACCTGCTGCTGGGGCGTGCCTACCGCGAAATTGGCAACCCGGTCGCGGCGGAGGTTGCGTTCCGCACAGTGGTGGAGCAGTACCCACAGGACATTGCATTTGGTGACGCCCTGCTGGAGCAAGGGCGTACCCTATTCTTGGATGGGGAATGGGAGGCAGCAATCGAGCGTTACCTGAGCATTGCCGCTACCTACGCCTACCTGGAAGACACCGCTGCCGAGGCAATGTGGCGGGCGGGCTACCTGTACGGCACCAACGACCAACCCGACAACGCCCAACAGACGTTCGAGCGGCTGGCAAATGAGTTCCCAAACACATCTCAGGCGCAAAGCGGGCTGTTCCTGGGCGCATCAACGGCATATGCGGCGGGCAACTACGCCACAGCAGAGCGCCTATACGCCCGGCTTAGCGTCACCGCCACCGGGGAAGATCAAGCGGCGGCATACTTCTGGATTGGACAGGTTGCGCGGCAGCAGGGCAACAGCGCCCGCGCTACCGAAGCATTCAACGCGGCAGCGGGTGCCGCACCCGATAGCTATTTTGCTGCCCGTGCGGAGGACATCGTCAACGGTGTGGAGGCGTTCCAGCCGCCGGCACAGTTTGTGTTCGCGTTTGATGACCCGGCAGAGATTGCGACTGCGGAAGCGTGGCTGCGCAGCACCTTTGGCATCACGCAGGAGGGCGCGTTGTGGCAGCTTTCGCCAGAATTGGCAAATGACCCGCGCATGATCCGTGGTCGTGAGTTGTGGCAGCTAGCCGCCTACGACGAGGCGCAAACCGAGTTCTTTGATGTCATCAATGAGAAGCGTGACGCCGGGGATGGGCTGGCGTCGTATCAGTTGGCAGTGTACCTGCGCGGGATCGGCGCGTACTACCCGTCCATTTTCGCCGCCGCGAACGTCATCCAACTGGCAGGCGAGACGACGCTCAGCGCACCACCGTTCATCGCACGGATGCGCTACCCTGCTTATTATCTGGACGTGATTCAAGAAGTTGCCGTGCAGCGTGAGCTTGACCCGCTGCTGATGTTCTCGCTCATCCGGCAGGAGAGCCTGTTCAATGCCAACGCGACCGCCGCCGCCGGGGAAAAGGGTCTCATGCAGGTTATCCCCAGCACAGCGGAGTACATCGCGGGGCAAATCGCCTGGGAAGACTACCAACACAGCGATTTGTTCCGCCCGTACGCTGCTGCCGCGTTTGGCGGTTTTTACCTGGATGAGCAGCTAGAGCGGTTTGACGGCAACGTGCAGGCGGCGCTTGCCGCGTACAACGCCGGACCGGGACGCGCAGCAGATTGGTTGCGGCTTTCTGGCGGAGACCCCGACCTGTTCATGACGACCATAACGATCAACAGCACCCGCCAGTACGTACAGCTTATCTACCGCAACTACAACATCTACCGGGCACTGTACGGCGCGTGAGCTAGCCGACCGTTTCCTGGATCATGTTACGCACCTTTGTCACCAGGTCGTGGTGGAGGATGGGCTTGGGCAGGTAGTCGTTGGCACCTGCTTCCATGCCCGCCATGATGCTGTCGGCGTCGTTGCGGGCGGAGAGGATGAGGATGGGTGTTGCCCGGGTGGTGTCGCGCTGCCGGATCTTGCCGCATAGCTCAATGCCGCTCATGCCGGGCATCATCACATCCAGGATAATCAGATGGGGCTGGTGGCTTTCCAGTACGTTAAGCGCTGCTTTCGCGTCTTTCGCCTTCAGCACAGCGAAACCACCGCGTTCCAGCATAATGCCAATGAGCGTCAAGGCGCCGATTTCGTCGTCTACGACCAGTACGGTTTCATTCATTACGGCTCTATACCTTCCCTAGCGGTCGGCTGCTGTCAGTCAAAACCTGCTACTTCATAAATTTAAGTGTGAGGGGCACCCCCCCACGTATATGGTTTATTTATGATTCTACCATTTCACAAACCCATTTTGCAACAGGGTCGCCCAAGGAAATACAAAGAGATGCCGATGAACAGCATCCCTTTGCGTGCAAATTTGGGTTTCGCTACGCCCACTTAATCAGGCTGAGCTTGAACGGGCTGGAGAGGTTCGGGTGGTTGGGCAGCACCCGCACAGATAGCCCTCGCTCCCCGCTGGTATCGTAGGAGACCTTGGCGCTGAAGTCGTAGCCGCCGTCTTCTGCTGGCTCCTTGTCGGGTTTCATGTCCACGGCAACCGCGTTCTCATCGCTGATGACACCGCGCGAGTCCAGTTGACCATAGTAGACCTGTACGTGCACGTCATCTGGGCTAAGTTCGCCCAGGTAGACGCGGGCGTTGACGGTGGTGTTCGAGCCCACTTTGATCTCCGAGCGCTTCACCTCAATCTCACCAATGTGAACCTGATCCCATGTGTTGTATATGTGGTGCTTCCAGGTGACCAGTTCCTTGCCGTTGTCGGTCGGGTTGGTGAGCTTGCTCATGCGCTGGTAGGTCGGCATGTAGTACACATCGGTGTACTCGCGCACCATACGCCGTGTGTTGAAGAACGGCGTCAGCTTGACCATGCTGTCCTTCACCTTGGTGATCCAGCGGCGAGGCAGTCCATCGCGCCCACGGTCGTAGAACATGGGAATGATGTCGTTTTCCAGCACGTTGTACAGCGCTTCGCTTTCGATCTGGTCTTGCATTTCCCACTCTTCCGGCGGGTATTCCTCACCGTTGCCGATTGACCAGCCCACAGACGGGTCATAACCCTCTGCCCACCAGCCATCCAAGATGCTGAAGTTCAGCCCGCCATTAGCAAGCACCTTCATGCCGCTGGTGCCGCTTGCCTCTTTGGGGCGGCGCGGATTGTTCAGCCACACGTCCACGCCCTGGTACATATACCGGGCAATGTTCATATCGTAGTCTTCCAGGAAGACCAGACGATTACGGAATGTGGGTGTGCGAGAGAGACGGTCAATCTCGCGGATAAACTCTTTACCCGGTGTGTCGTGTGGGTGTGCCTTGCCCGCGAACAGGAACTGAACCGGGAACTCGGCATCGTTGGCAATCTTATTCAGGCGTTCTACATCGCGCATGAACAGTGTCGCCCGCTTGTAGGTGGCAAACCGCCGCGCAAAACCAATCGTTAGCGCGTCCGGGCTGAGTACCTCGTCTGCAGAGCGAATTTCCGACTGAGAAACACCGCGCCGCTCCAGTTGGAAGTGTAAGCGCTGGCGCACGAATGCCACCAAGCGCTCGCGGCGGCGTTCGTGGGTGCGCCACAGTTCCGCGTCCGGGATGCTGTGCACGCCCTCCCACACTTCCGGGTTGCTGTCATCGTCGCGCCAGTCCGGGTCCAGGTAGCGGTCGAACAGTCCCGCCATTTCGCGGCTCAGCCAGGTCATCAGGTGAATGCCGTTGGTCACAGAGCCAATCGGCACCTCGTGGGACGGCACACCGGGGTAGTTCCACTGCCACATCTTACGGCTGACGTGCCCGTGCAGCGCCGCCACACCGTTCGCCATGCCGCTCATGCGCTCTGCCATCACTGGCATGGAGAACAGTTGGTATCCATCCATCTGCTCGCGCCCCAGGTCAATAAACTGGTCACGAGACAGCCCCATCTGCTGGTAGTAATCCGTGAAGTGCTCGTCAATCAGGTCAAACCCGAACCGTTCGAGTCCGGCGGGCACCGGTGTATGCGTTGTGAACACCATGGAAGCGCCCGCAAGCTCTCTTGCCTCCTCAAACGGCATGTTATCTTCAAACATGTACTGGCGGATGCGCTCCAGCGCCAAAAACGCGGAGTGCCCTTCGTTCATGTGCAGCACATTCGGGCGCAGGTCGAGCATATCCAACATCCGAACACCGCCGATGCCCATCAAAATCTCCTGGCGGATGCGCTTGCGGCGGTCACCACCGTAGAGGCGGTCTGTCAGGTTGCGGTCTTCTTCGCGCGGGTTGTCGTCGATGTTCGTGTCTAGCAGGTACAGCGGCACACGCCCCACCTGCACCTTCCACACACGGGCGTGCAGTTCACGCCCCGGCAGCGGCACACTTACCCGCAGCGGGTTGCCCTCTTTGTCCGTTTGCAGTTGCAGCGGCAGGTGGGCAAAGTCGTTAATGGGGTAGGACTCTTGCTGGAAGCCGTCGGCGTTCAGGTATTGGCGGAAATACCCCTCCTGGTACAGAAGCCCCACACCGATAAGCGGGATGTCCAGGTCGCTGGCGCTCTTCAGGTGGTCTCCGCTGAGAATGCCCAAACCACCGGAGTAGTTCTGGAAGGATTCGGTCAAGCCGAACTCCATCGAAAAGTAGGCGATGAGCGGCTTGCCCTTCACGCCTTTGTAGGTGGTTTTGAACCAGGTTTTCTTGTCGCCCATGTAGGCGTCGAAGCTGTCGCACACTCGCTGGAAGTGTGCCATGAAGGAGCCATCCTTGCTCGCCTCCACAAGTCGCTCCTGGTCGATAATGCCCAGCATCCAAACAGGGTTATGACCTGTTTTCAACCACAGGTCTGGGTCTAAGCGGCGGAACAGTGTGATTGCTTCATGTTCCCAGGTCCACAGCAGGTTATACGCCAGCTCTTCTAAGCGGGCGAGCGGCTTTGGCAGGTCTGGGACGACATTAATGCGTGCTATCGGCTTTACCATGTAGCGGTTGTTCTCCTGACATGCTGATTGTCACGGTACAAGAATAGCGTGGAACAGGGTTCTTTCCAAATGGTGCCAGCGGGTAGATAACCTAACAAAATACATTAAGTGAAGCTCAGTAAGCGCACACCTAGGTCTTTTTGTGGTTTGAATATCGTCACCCCAGAAGGTATACTGTAACACTGTATGGGTGCAGGCGAGCTACCCCAGTTGATGTCCGGTAAACCGCTGCGAGGCGAAAGGAGGGAGGCGCCGTCCACCGTGCCCGCCCAGGCACAGCGCACGCGCCGTTCTTATGACTGCTGATATGCCAGGGCTGAGTAACTCTGAACCTGAGGACAACGAACTCAAAGAGACACCAGCCACCGACGCTGAACAGGATCAGGAAGTAACGAACACAACCCAGAACGACCCACACCAAGATGATCACGATGACGTTGTAAACGAGATTGCCAACACACAGGTGAGGACAGATACCATCGCCTCATCAGAGGTACCCCCGGAGAGCGACGAAATCTCTGCAGACGAACCTGCTGCTGAGCCTGTCGAAGGTCATCCCCAAGCTGAACCCGCTGAGGCAGTTGCAGAACAAACGCAGGAACATGACGACGATGACGACGACGTCAGCGCGACAGACCCTGATGACGATGACGACGATGATGATGCCGAGGACGCAGAGCAGGATGGCAACGCCGGCGAGCCCGCAAAGAAGCGGCGCGTTTCTGGCTATGAGCGTGGGGAGATCATCGACGTTGCTGTGATGGAAGTGTCCCCCACGTCAGTTGTAGTTAGCTTGGATGAGCGCGGCGAGGGCTTTACCGGGTTGATCCCAGCGCGTGAGCTAGACCGCATGAGCGGCGACATGATGGAGATGTTGCAACCCGGCGAGCTGGTCAAGCTGTACGTCGTGAACCCCGGCGACCCGAAGGGCAATGTTGTGCTCTCGCTAAACCGGGCGCTGGAAGAACTCGACTGGCAGAATGCAGAGGAATACCGCGAGTCTCGGCAGACGTTCGACGGCTTCGTCGGCGGCTACAACAAGGGCGGGCTAATTGTGCGCTTCGGGCGGCTGCGCGGGTTCATCCCACAAAGCCAAATCAGTGACGAGCGACGAGCACGCGTCACTGGCGACACGCCTGAAGAGCGCTACAGTGGTATGATCCGCGAGCCAATCACCGTCAAGGTAATAGAGGTAGACCGGGGACGCAACCGACTCATCCTCTCCGAGCGGGCAGCGATGCGCGAAACCCGCGAGCAGCGCAAAGCGAAGCTGATTGAGGAACTTGCACTCAACGAGGTACGCACCGGGCACGTTGTGAGCCTGGAAGACTTCGGCGCGTTTGTCGACATTGGCGGCGCAGAGGGGCTTGTTCACGTCACAGAGCTAAGCTGGGGGCACGTTACCCACCCCAAGCAGGTGCTCGAAGTAGGGCAGGAAATCACGGTGGAGGTCATCAGCATAGACCCCAAGCGCAAGCGTATTGGCTTGAGCCTGAAGCGCCAACTGCCCGACCCGTGGGACATTGTGGCGTCCAACTACCAGCAGGGGCAGCTTGTCAAGGCAACTGTGACCAAGCTGACCAAGTTTGGCGCGTTCGCACAGCTTACCAAGCAGCCAGAGGTCGAGGGACTGATTCACATCTCGGAGCTTTCGGAGAACCGCGTGGCACACCCGCGTGAGGTGGTTGACATCGGTGAGGAGCTAACGCTGCGCATTGTCAAGATTGACGTGGCAGACCGTCGGCTGGGCTTGAGCCTGAAGGCAGTCAACTCTACCGAATACCTTGACAGCGACATGGACTTTCTCTTCGACGAGTAGCCCTTACGCCCGTCCTTTTGGGGCGGTCTCGGCTACCAAATCCTCAATAGCTGATGGTGTGGCACACGCGCCACACCACCCTCGTTCATAACGCACCCGTCACCCGATGCGCTAGCGGGATTCTAACGAAGTATTCAATTCACAGGTTCGCAGTCGGGTGACATACTGATACAATAGACAGTACCCAAAACAAAGATTTAAACTAGATTTGTTTAGTGGAGCAACTTTTACTCGCTTTTGCAAAGCACATTAAACACTCTCATAAGCTAGTGAATGGCAACATTGCCACAAGTGCCGGAGGTATAAACCGTGCCGAACAAAATGGAACGCTTTACGCAGCGGGCGCGGCGGGTGTTGAGCCTGGCGCAAGAAGAAGCGGAACGCCTGCAACACAACCACATCGGAACGGAACATTTGTTACTGGGGCTGATGCGCGAGGAAGGTGGTGTCGCAGGTCGTGTACTCCGCGAACTGGGGCTAGACCAACGCCGCGTTGAGGAGCTGGTCGAACGGATGACCCGTGCTACCACGCGCCCCGCAAACTCACAACTTGATCTTTCCCCTGGCACGAAGCGCGTGCTAGAACTGGCAGTTGATGAAGCACGCCGTATGGGGCACCACTACATCGGAACAGAACACCTGCTGCTGGGGCTCGTCCGCCAGAGCGAAGGCGTGGCGATTGACGTACTGCGTCGCCTGGGCGTTAGCCCGGAGGAAGTGCGCCGCCAAACGCGCCGTGTGCTGCAAGAAAGCCCCGTACAACCCAACCAAGGCGAAGAAGAACGGACGCCATCGAGCCGTAAGCGCCCGAAGCCAGACGCAGCAAAGACACCCCTAGTCGACCAGCTTGCAACCGACCTGACCAAACTGGCAGAAGAAGGCAAGCTAGACCCGGTCATCGGGCGCGAAACGGAAATCGAGCGCGTTATCCAGGTGCTTAGCCGCCGCCGCAAGAATAACCCCGCCCTCATCGGAGAGCCGGGCGTGGGTAAGACGGCAATCGTCGAGGGGCTGGCACAGCGCGTCGTAGATGAAGACGTGCCCAGACCGCTGATTGGCAAGCGCGTGCTGCAACTGGACGTGGGTTCGTTGGTCGCAGGCACGATGTATCGCGGTCAGTTCGAAGAACGCCTGAAGCGCGTTATTGAGGAACTGAAGCAGTCCGATAGCATCCTGTTCATTGATGAGGTGCACATGCTGGTTGGTGCTGGCTCTGCTGGCAGCAGCGTAGACGCAGCGAACATCCTCAAGCCAGCACTCTCCCGTGGCGAACTGCAATGTGTGGGTGCTACAACGCTAGACGAGTATCGCAAGCACATCGAAAGTGACCAAGCGCTGGAACGCCGCTTCCAGAAGATCACCGTTAACGAACCAAGCATCGAAGAAACCATCGAAATCCTGCAAGGCATTCGCCCGCCCTACCAGGAGCACCACAACGTCGAGATCACCGACGAATCCATCGAGACCGCAGCGAACCTCTCTGCCCGCTACGTGCCAGATCGCTTCCTGCCGGACAAGGCAATCGACCTCATTGACGAGGCAGCAGCACGCCTGCGCATGTACAAGAGCCCGGAAGCATCCCAGGTTCGCCGCGCAGACTACGAACTGAAGGACATCGAATACGAAATCGACATCCTCACCGAGCAGGATGAAGACACCAACACCGAAGAGCTTGAGAACCTACGCCGCCGCAAGGCAGACCTGGAAGAAACACTCGGCTCGCTGCGTGCGAACTGGAACCCGGAGACAAACCAGCCGCGCTTGCTCTCAGAAGACATCGCTGAGGTGGTTTCCATGTGGACGGGCATCCCGGTCACGCGGATGACGGCAGAGGAAACCGAGCGCCTGATGCACATGGAAGAGGAACTGCACAAGCGCATCGTCGGGCAAAACGAGGCGATTATCTCCATCAGCAAGGCAGTCCGCCGTGCGCGTGCAGGTCTCAAAGACCCGCGCCGCCCCATCGGTTCGTTTATGTTCCTAGGTCCGACGGGCGTCGGCAAGACGGAACTGACGAAGGCACTGGCAGAGTTCCTGTTTGGCAGCGAGGACGCGCTCATCCAACTGGACATGAGTGAGTTCATGGAGCGCCACAGCATGGCACGCCTCGTCGGTGCGCCTCCAGGCTATGTGGGCTACGAGGATGCTGGTCAGCTAACGGAAGCGATCCGTAAGCGCCCGTACAGCATCGTTGTCTTCGATGAGATCGAAAAGGCGCACCCAGAGACGTTCAATATGCTGGTGCAGATCATGGACGAGGGGCACCTTACCGACGCCCGCCGACGGCGCGT
>CAYVGI010000090.1:0-20055 GCA_964451095.1 uncultured Anaerolineaceae bacterium | reverse complement strand
GAAATCGAGAACGGACTTCACTACTCCATCCTGCCGGACGTGTGGCGTGCCATTGATGAGGCATCGCGGCTATTCAACGTGCAGGTGTTTGCCACCACGCACAGCCGGGAAGTCATTGCGGCGGCGCACGAGGTCTTCTCTGAAGGCAAAACTGTGAATGGGCACGAAGGCTATGATTTCCGGTACCATCGCCTGACGCGCCGTGCAGACGATGGTGACATCGTCCTGACAACCTACACACCCGATGTGCTCAGTGCTTCGCTTGAGAACAACTATGAGGTTCGCTGATGCAGGAGCAAACGACGCGAATCCGATTGTATGTAGAGGGCAGAACCGATCACGAGTTCTTTTTGCAACTGCTTGAGCGCGAAGGCATGAAAGACAAAATATTTGTTAAAACGTATGGCGGTACGACCCGCAATTTGAAGAACAATCACCTAATCCCCTTGCGAACATCAGCGGCTTACATCGAACGTGCCTTCCAGGTAGTTGGCGTGGTGACGGATGCGGACAATTACCCAGATCGGGCATTTCAGAGTGTGCGCGATGCTCTACGCGCTGCTGGCTTCAGCTTTCCTACGGCGCCGCAAAAACTCAGTGACCCGGACGTGAATGGTGTACAAAGCGCAATTCTGGTGTTACCCAGTGCTGAGCAAATGGGTGCCATCGAGGATTTATTCTTACAAGCATTCACCGGGTATGGCGTATTACAATGTCTTGAGCAGTACGAGGAGTCATTCAAGAGATGCTTGGTTGAGAAGGGCATCGCACTCAGGGAATCTCGTGTCGCCAAGGCAAAATTTCAGATGCTCCTTGCCGCAACTGGCGGTGAACTATCCCTGAAAGACGCCCTCAAGAAGCGTGACTGGTTCCCCTGGGAAAGCGGTGCCTTCGGCGATATAAAAGACTTTTTGACCATGCTTGCAGATGCGACCACACCATGACCCTGACCACACAAGACCCCACCACCCGCGCCAACAGCAACCCCACCCGCCCACCAGACCCGCGCTCTGTAGGCATCGTGGCGCTAAAAACCGCCTTCTTTGACGAAACACTCGTGCTCACCAGCGGCAGCGAGCTATACCACTTCACGCTGTCTTATGAGACGTATGGGCGGCTGAACACCGAGCGCACCAACGCTATCCTCATCTGCCACGCGCTCAGCGGGGACGCACACGTTGCCGGGTACTACACGGATGACCCGAAGGAGAAGCCCGGCTGGTGGGACGCGGCGGTCGGTCCCGGCAAGATATTCGACACGGACAAGTTCTTTGTGGTGTGCAGCAATGTGCTGGGCGGCTGCATGGGCAGCACCGGACCGCAGTCCCCGCACCCGGAGGACGGCGAACCGTACGGAATGCGCTTCCCTGTGGTGACGATCCAGGACATGGTGAAGGCACAGGCTCGCCTGATGGATCGCTTGGGCATACGGCGGTGGTTCGCGGTGGCGGGCGGCAGCATGGGCGGGATGCAGGCGTTACAGTGGGCAGTGGAATACCCCCATCGGGTGCATTCGTGCCTGTTTATTGCCAGCACGCCGATGGCATCCGCCCAGCAAATCGCGTTTAACGAGATCGGTCGCCAGTCCATTTACGCCGACCCCAACTGGAACGAAGGCGACTACTACCATGCAGACCCGCCTTCGCGCGGGCTGGCGGTAGCACGCATGGTGGGGCACATCACCTACATGAGCGAACAATCGCTCGACCACAAGTTTGGGCGCCGCCTGCAAGACCGCAATCAACTAGGCTACAACTTCCAAACGGACTTCGCCGTGGAGAGCTACCTGAGCTACCAGGGCAATAAGTTCGTGCAGCGCTTCGACCCCAACAGCTACCTCTACGTGACCAAAGCACTCGACTACTACGATATTTCTGAGCAGTACGGTGGGCTTGATGCGGCGGCGACGCGGGTGCAGTGCCCATTCCTGATTATGAGCTTCAGCAGCGATTGGCTGTATCCCAAACATCACCACGACGCGCTTGCTAAGGCACTGGAAGGCGCAGGTAAGGATGTGGAACGGCACCACATCGAAGCGTCATTCGGGCACGATTCGTTCTTAGTTGAAGTGGACACCATGCAATACTACGCGGGCGGTTACCTCAACCGTTTGTGGGAGGCATACCAGAAGCGCTAGTTTTGCTAACGTGGGTAAGGTTTATTATCGGACTTGCGTCCGTTTAAATGTGATGGTTTCACAGGCGAGCGTATGAGTTGCTCGCACACAAGGGAGACATAAAACAATGGCAAGTATCAAGATTCCAACACCGCTGCGGCAGTACACTGGCGGCGAATCCAAGGTGAGTGTGGACGGGGCGACCGTCGGTGCGGCGATGGGACACCTTGTTGACCAGCACCCCGACCTGAAGCAGCACCTCTATGAAGGCGAAGAACTGCGCTCATTCGTGAACGTGTTCCTGGGCGAAGAAGATGTGCGCTTTTTGCAGGGCATGGAAACGGAAATCGACGCTGACGCCAACCTGCGCATTATTCCCAGCATCGCCGGTGGTCGTTAGCCATGCCCGGCACCGTTGACCAAACCGCACTTAAGACGGGGCAGGCAGCGACGACTGTCCTGCTGTTGGTTGCGTTCATCATTGGGCGTGGCGCGTGGGGGCTGGTGGCGTTCGTGGCGCTGGCGCAGTTGCTCGGCGCGATTGGTGCCCCGTTTGCGCCTTACAAGCTGCTCTACCGTGCGCTGAAGGGCGCAAGCATCTTGAAACCCAACCCCCAGCCAGATAACCTCGCACCGCATCGTTTTGCACTGGCAGTCGGCACCGTGTTCAATGCGGTGGGTGCGCTGGCAATCGCAAGTGGTGCGGTGATGCTGGGTTGGGCACTGGTTTGGATCGTCATTGCGCTGGCAAACCTGAACTTCTGGCTGAGCTTTTGCCTGGGCTGCTGGATGTACTACCGCTTTAATCAGTGGGGTGTGCCGGGCTTTACCAAATCGCCGCTTAATTCCGGCGCATAAGGGCACGTACGGCGGACGGTGAGAACGCTGTCCCAGATGTTATTGGTCAATTGATTTGACGGCTATCGGCCCTCATCCCCCGGCCCCTTCTCCCGACCGCTGCGCTAGGAGAAGGGGAGAAAAACGGTTTTAAAGTCCCTCTCCTAGCCGCGCAGCGGCGGTTGGGAGAGGGGGATTTAGGGTGAGGGTCGAATTCGCCAAACAACCTCTGTCCCATTGGTGTCAAGTGAACGGATTGTCCGCTGTGGGTTGAAAACACCACAGCTAGCTCATGTCGGCGGGAAGTACCTAAAGGCGCTTGCGCCGCCGATTTTAACGATTTTCCAGCCCTAACCCGGCACACAAGCGGCAGGTGCAAACGGATTCATCTGTTTCCTGCCGCTAGAGTATAAGCGTTGGGCTTTCAGCCCAACGTGGTTGATCGCTTAACTTGACACGTATGGGACGGTGAGAACGCCGTCCCTAAATAAACGGTTATGACATGTTGAGGCGCGATACGCCACGTCGTAACACCAATGCCAACCATTTCAAACGAGGTGAACCATGCTTGAACGACTGGTAATTGCGGTAGCGCTGCTGGCGATGGGCTACTGTGCCTACTGTGCTACCCGCACCTACCTGCTGTGGCGTGCCACTAAACAAGCGCCACAAGACCCACTCCTCGCGTCCGTGCGGAAGGGCGTGCCCGCTGTGCTGTACTTCACCACGCCGACATGCGCGCCGTGCAAGTACGCGCAGCGCCCCGCGCTGGGCAAGCTGCAAACGCAGTTGGGCGAGGCGGTGCAGGTGATACAGGTAGACGCGACTGAAGACCCAGACGCTGCCTCCCGGTGGGGTGTGCAAACTGTACCCACGACGTATGTGCTGGATGGAGATGGGAAGCCCATGCATGTGAATCATGGGGTGGCGGACGTAAACAAGCTGATGAAACAATTAGGGACAGCGTCGATATGAAACATATCAAGTTGTTGGCACTAACCATTGCCATGTTGTGGGCAACGGGCGTTTTTGCGCAATCTGATGTCCGTCAAGTTGGACAATTCGAAGTCGTAAACGAAACTGTGATCGAGTTAAGGGCTGGGCCGATGGGGACATCGGCGTACCTGGCACCGAGTGGCGAATACTTTATGCATGTGAACTCTGACGGGTTTTGCATCTACGAGGTGAGCGGGGAGGAACGTTTCTGCATCGACAGACCCACAGGTTTAGACCTGATTGACACGGAAAGCGTCGATTGGTCACCAGATGGACGCTATGTTGCGTTTAGCACAGACTTCTTCACCACGTTCAACGACTCTGACATATGGGTGCTGGATGTAGAAATGCAGGCACTTACCAACATCACGGAAGACGACATACTGGAATTGCCATTGTTCGGGGATAGCGACGAGGTCGTGAACTCCGATATTGCCCCGCAGTGGATGCCAGACAGTGACCGCGTGCTGTTTGTGCGGTATGCGGTGGATAGCGACCTTGACATGGTTCAGATCGCAAGTGCTGTGCCAGATGGCAGTGATGTCCGTGTCGAAAGCACGATGTCCCGTGAGGGTGAGCGGCAAATCACGCGGGCGTTGCTGTCACCGGACGGCACGAAGATTGCCTATGATGTGTTTGATGGCGATGGCGCTACGCCGGGGCTGTGGCAGGCGACGGTCACCGGAGGCGAGGTGCAGCTTATTAGTGAACCGACTGACGACAGTACACCTAATCAACTGCTGCCGATTGCTTATTCGGATGATGGGCGGTACCTGCTGGCATACGATGTAGCTGTGGCATCGGCTTTTGGTGCAGGTAGCCAAAATATCATCCGGCTGTTTGACACTGAGTTGGGTGAGGAGGTTACATTTTGGGACGACCCGGAGGCACGCTTGGACTATGTGGGTAGTGCGGGTTGGGTACCGGGGACGAACGCGGTTGTCTTCTCTGTCTTTGATGCACAGGCAGACCCGCAAAGCACGTTGTACGTCCGTGACCTGACGACCGGGGAGTTGCAAACGTTGGCGACAGGTACGCAAATTGGCGTGCCGACTAGTTTGCAACGCCTGCCCTACACATGGACAGAGGACAATGTCCTGATGTATTCGCGGTTAAGTGAGGGTGGCATTGTCATCCTGACGTTGGATGAACAGTAAGTAAGCAAGACCACGCAAATCAAATTCTGGAGTAACAACACATGGAACCGTTAGTAAAAGAACGCGCCGAGCTGACGAAAGCGGAAGTTGAGCGCTTTAGCCGTCACCTTATCCTGCCGGATGTGGGGCGCGAAGGACAAGAACGCCTGAAGGCATCGTCTGTGCTGATCATCGGCACGGGCGGGCTGGGTAGCCCGTTGGCACTGTACCTCGCCGCTGCTGGCGTGGGGCGCATTGGGCTGGTCGATTATGACGTCGTCGATGAGAGCAACCTACAGCGTCAGGTCATCCACGGCGTGAGCACCGTGGGGATGTCCAAGCTGGACAGCGCCGAAAAGCGCCTGAAGGACTTGAACCCGAACATCCAGATTGACAAGTACAACGTGCCGCTGATGAGCGATAACGCGCTGGAGATCATGGCACCGTACGATGTGATTGTCGACGGCACCGATAACTTCCCCACGCGCTACCTCGTCAACGACGCGAGTGTGAAGCTGGGCAAGCCCAACGTGTACGGCAGCATCTTCCGCTTTGAGGGGCAGGTGAGCGTCTTTTGGGCGGAGCACGGACCGTGCTACCGCTGCATGTTCCCCACGCCGCCACCGCCGGGGCTGGTTCCCAACTGTGCCGAGGGCGGCGTGTTGGGCATTCTGCCGGGCACCGTCGGCACCATGCAGGCAACCGAGGTGATTAAGCTCATCGTCGGCACAGGCGAGCCGCTCATCGGCACCATGCTGCTGTACGACGCGCAGGAGATGGACTTCATGCGCATCAAGGTGCGTAAAGACCCGAACTGCCCGGTCTGCTCGATTCCACAGGCAGAAGTCGAACTCATCGACTATGAGCAGTTCTGCGGGATGCCAGCACACGACCACAGCACCTTCGAGAGCGTGGAAGACCTTGCTGCCAGCCTCAACGGTGGTGCCAATGGCAACGGCACGGGCGACGCGGGTGAGATCACGGTGAAGGAACTGAAGGCACGCCTGGACGCAGGCGAAGACCTGTACGTGCTGGACGTGCGCAACCCGGTCGAGTGGGAGATTGCCGCGCTGGACGGCACGCACCGCATCCCCAAGCCGGACATCGAAACGGCGAAGCTGGCGGTAGAACAGGGGCGTGCGACCCTACCGGACACGATCATCGCGCAGATTCCGAACGACCGTGAGGTGATTGTGCACTGCCGCAGCGGTGTGCGCAGCGCCGATGTCATCGGCATGTTGCAGGAACTGGGCTACACCAACAAGCTCGTCAACCTGAAGGGCGGCATTCTCGCCTGGGCAGACGAGATCGACAACGCCATGCCGACGTACTAGCGTCGCTGGCACGCGGGCGGGGCACGACCCCCCGCCCAACTGCTTACTCCCCGAACCACCCGCTCACCTGCCCGCCCTTGGACATTCCCATAGGCGACGCCTAAAATAGGCACAGATCACCCCACCGGAAAGAGGCACCCCCACCCCATGATCATCGTGGACGCACACCAGGACATTGCCTACAACGCTGTCAGCTTTAAACGAGACTACGCCCTGCCCGCCTACAAAACCCGCCGCCAGGAGCCAATCACCAAGCCCCCGCCCGGACGTGCCACGCTGGGGCTGCCGGATGCGCTGTTAGGGCGGGTGGCGGTTGCCTTTGCGACGCTGTTTATCGTGCCTGCGGATAGTCCCTTTAGCGACGACCAACACGAACCCCGCTACCGTGATGCCGGGGAAGCACACGAACTGGCGCTCACGCAGATTGACTACTACGAGCGGATGGTGGGGGAAAACGAACGGGTGCGGCTCATCCACACAGCGGCAGACCTGGACGCGGTGCTTGCCACCTGGGCAGACGGCACCGCCATAACAGAACATGTGCAGGGGTTGGTGCTGCTCATGGAAGGTGCAGACCCCATCCAGGAGCCGAAGCGGTTCGAGGAGTGGTACGAGCGCGGCGTGCGCATCGTCGGACCTGCCTGGAAGCAGACGCGCTACAGTGCTGGCACAGGCGAACCCGGCACCCTCACGCCGCTGGGCTACGAACTGCTGGAGACGATGATGGGACTGAACGCGATTCTGGACACATCTCACCTGGCAGAGCGGGCGTTTTTCCAGGCGGTGGAGCGCTACGAGGGTGCCATCATTGCCAGCCACAGCAACCCGCGCAAGTTCCGTGACAGCGACCGCAACCTCTCCGACGAGATGATACGCTTGCTGGCGGAGCGCGACGGCGTGATGGGGATTGTGTTGTACAACCCGTTTTTGCACCCTACCTGGCGCACGGGCGACAACCGCAGTGAGGTGCCGTTTACCACCATCCTGGACGCGATTGACCATGTGTGCCAGGTTACGGGCAGCGCCCAACATGTGGGCATGGGCAGCGACCTGGACGGCGGCTTCGGTGCGGAGTCTATCCCGCAGGGCATGGACACGGTGGGCGACCTGTGGTGGATCACACAGGGGCTGGCGCGGCGTGGCTACACCCCAACAGACATCGAAGCGATTGCAGGCGGCAACTTCCTGCGCAAGCTGCGAGAGGCACTCCCGTAGATGGTCAAAGTCGCACAGTTGGGCATCGCGCTGGGGCTGCTGGGCATTGTGATCTCGCTTATCGGTCTGTTCCCCGGCATGATCGCGCTGCCGCCTACACCGGGCTTTGGCGTTGCGCAGATCTTCATTACGCTGGTGGGCTTTACGACGCTGGTGCTGGGGGCGCTGCTGTACGTGAAGTTCGCGTTCTACGCGGGGAAATCCCACACGCTTGCCCAGCAGGTGGGCATCCGTCTCTCGCTAACCGGGATTACATTTGCGGCGCTGGCAGGGCTGGCGGATGTGCTCGGCTTTGGCAGCAACCTCCGCTCCGAAGGCAGCGAAGAACTCGTCGGACCAATCCAGATGATCGCGTTGCTGCTGTGCTTTGGGGTGGCAGCGCTGGGTGTGATGCTCTACGCGATTGCCGGGGACCCTGACCCCATTGAGGACTAGCCGCCCTCGTTGAACACACTGTTCTCGCCCACGATGCCGCCGAACAAGCTCTCCATCACGTCGCCCAGCGCAGCGGAGAACAGATCCCCCTGCACAAACCCCACAACCAGCATCAGCACAATGCCCAGCGCAACCACGCCCAGCACCCAGCCGGAAAGCTGCAACACCCAACCGCGCTCCGCACTGCCGGGGGTAATGCCACCGTGTAGCTCTGTGATCGCCTCCCAGTTTGCCGGGTTTGCGATGTAAGCAGCGGCATCTGCTGGGGGCTTGCCGGTCATTTCCGCCGCGAAGGACACCGCCGTCGGGTCGTTGGCGTAGTCCGGGTGCAGGTGGAAGGCAGTGCCCAGTTCGAGCGCGGCACGGGCGTTGTTGCCCTTCATGTGCAGCTCAAACGCCGTGTTGTAGTGGAACTCTGCCTGTTCGGGGTCAAGCTGTGCTGCGGTGGCACCCCCGCCGCCGGGCAGCATGTCCTCTAGTGTGGGAGCAAGCGGCGCAGCGGCAGCAACCTCACGGGCTGTGGGCGGCGCTGTGACCTCGGGTTCTTGTTCGTCCTCTGCGGGCAAGTTTGCCAGCACCTGGTCGCGCAGTGCCATCAAGTCGTCATCGGCATCCGTTGCAGCGGGGGGTTGTTGGATGGGCGCTGCCGGGACAGGTTCTTGCTGGTGCTTGTTGATGTAAAGCCCCGCCTTTTTTGCCAGTTCACGCAATGCCGGGTCGGGGTCGGTCTTGTAGATGAGCGCAAGCTGCTTGAGGTAGCGGGTGTCGGCGGTTTTCGCCGCCGCGCCGATGCCCTTCTTGCGTTGGGCGGGTTTGTCGCTGTTGAGCAGGGTGAGAATAGAATCACTCATAGTCGCACCGTGTGGTTTATTTTGTGTACCTTTGACTGCTGTCGGTCACATTGTACTCAAAAGAGCGCACAAGTTACCGCCGCAAGACCTGCCCACAACAATTCTGTACAACTCATTGACCTTCCTGGTGGGAGCGTGCCAGTTCTGCATATGCCTGGATTGCCGGGTCGCTGTCGTCTTGTGCCACCTCGATGAGCCAGTCGAGGGCGTTGGCGTCTGCAATGATCTTGACGACTTTAGCGCGGGTGACGATGTCCGCGTTCTTGAACTTTTCCAGTTCCGCCCGGAACATCTGGTTCATGAACTCCATTTCAGGGTCGTTTTGGGACGGTAGTTGGTCTCGCATTGTGTCAAGCCTCTGTTTTCCGCCAGGGGATGTTTCGGCACTGGCGTGCATTTAGGTGTCTCTCTGTGCCGCCATTAAAGCACCGTTATGCGTCAGCGTCAATGTGTCGCTGTGCCCATAACAGGATTGTGTTGTCCCCGCTGCCAGATGCAAGAAACAGATTGCGCGGGTGGAACGCCAGCGCGACGGCGGGTTTGCTGTGCTCCGTGAGCACTCCCTGGCGCTCGCCATCAACCATGCGCCACACCTGGAGCGCACCGCTGGTGCTGCCGGTAACGACGATCTCGCCAGCAGCGCCGAACGCCGCCGCCCGCACATCGCCCTCATGTTGCATTGCTCGCACTTGCTGGGGCGCGGTGGGGTCGCTCACATCCCACAGGCGGGCAGTGCCGTCCCTGCTGGCGGAAAGCAGCATGTCGCCGCTGGGATGAAACTGGAGCACCCGAATCCAGTCTGTGTGCCCGGTGATAACGCCCAGCGACCTGCCAGTTGCCGTTTGCCACAGGCGGATGGTGTTATCGCGCCCGCCGCTGGCGATCAGCCTGCCGTCTGTGCTCAGCGCGATGGTGTTCACCTCGCCCTGATGCGCAGTGAGGGTGAGGTTGCGCTGTGCCTGGAACACACGCACGGTGCCGTCCACGCTGCCGCTGACGACCGCGCCATTAGCGGCAATTGCCACCCGGTCGACTGAATCGGCGTGGTCGGTATAGGTGGTAATCGGCTGCATGGCGGGGGAAAACGCCCGCAAGTCCCACAATTTGATGGTTGTATCTGCGCTGGCGGTGGCGAGTGTGGTGCCGTTGGGCGCAAACGCCACGCTTTTTACGGGTCCGTCGTGCTGCTTGATGAACACGGGCGTGCTTTGTAAGCTGCCCCGCCAGATGGCAACGCCGCCCGCGCTTGCTGCGGCTAAAAGCCGCCCATCTGGTGACCACGCAAGCTGTGCGATCCAGCCACGGGTTGCCCTTTGCAGCGGCACGGCGCGGGTAATCGTCTGCAAGGTGAGCGGGGTGGGCGTCACGCTATCGGGGTTCATCCGCTAGCCTGCCCGCTGGAGCGTATCGCACAGGGCACCCGTCGCGAAGCGCCGCACCTCAAGCGTCCAGCGTGAATCTGGCGTGATGTTTTGCCACTCGCTGAGCGGGAATGTGCAGGTGTGGCGTTCGCCGTCCCCCCGGAACGTGACCGTATAGCGCTCCTCGCGCCCTGCTTCGCGCTCGCAGTTCAGGCGCTCGCCTGTGCAGGCAAGGTTCACCCGCCCCCACTCCGGCGCGGGCGAAACACCCCTGCCGTCCGTGGTCACGCTGCGCTCGTATGCCCAGCGGTCAATCGTGTAGCTGCACCAGTCATCCATAATCGGTTCGTTACGGTAAGTTGGCTCGCACACCTGCCGCTCGGTGAAGGTGCCGTCGCCGTTATCGCGCCGTTCTGTGCGGCACTCCTCACCCGTTTGAACGCGGCGCGTGTCTCGTTCGCGTTCGTTGCAGCTTACGCGGTACGCGGCAGAGGGCACCTGGTCGCGCCATGCCTCGTCGCGCACTGCCTGGAACTGCTCGATTCGGATTTCGCGCTCCCAGGTGTGTTCTGCCGCAGTGACGACGACCGCTTGGGTTTGGCTGAACAACCAGAAGCCCCCACCGCACACCAGCAGCACCCCGATCATCACCAGCCCGCCGATAAGATTGCTGCCGCGCCGTTTCTTTTCCGCTGCATTCGTGGTGATACCAGCAGCGGACATCTCGCGCTCGAACTGTTCCTGCGCCACATCCCGCTCGCCGACCGGGACTGCCCCCGCTGTGAAGCCGTCTGTTGCTGTGCGTGCCCTCTCGCCTGCCTCCAGCGGAGAGCCGCAGTTGCCGCAGTTGTGAGCGTCGGCGCTGTTCAGCCCGCCGCACGCCGGGCATATCACATCTTTGCCGACGAAAACATGATCCTCGACGGCAACTTTGTCCTCCTCCTTTGGGAAGTAGCGGGCGTCCGGGTCTTGCGGAGCGCCGCAGTTGGGGCAAAAGCGGTGGGTTTTACCCAGCAGCTTAGGCGTGCCACAAAATTGGCAGTCCCATTGCATCTCGTAGTGTTTTTCCTGCGCCATGATCGACGATACCTCCTGAACGGCAGCGAACTCGCCTCAATTGTAGCAATTTTTTCCGGTTTCGCCCCGCTAGAACAAAATGCCGCGCAAAATTGCCAGCGTCGCCCCGGCATCCTCCAGCGTGTTCAACGCGCCGATGACCTGCCCACGGGTGGCGAAGGGGGCATCCGGGCGGGCGCAGATGGTTTGTGCCAGCGCAATCGTCTGGTTGATCTGCCCGGCAGCAAGCGTGAGCGTGGTGCGGGCGGCGTCGTACTGCACGGCAAGGTCAGTTGAGAAGGCGCGTATCTCCTCCTCAGATAGCACAATGTCCCCCGGCACGGGCGCGGGCACATGCTCGCACGCCACGCTGCCGCCATCGGCAACCGTGCGCCAGAAGCCGCTCATGGTGTTGTAGGCGTTATCTGCCTGGGTGTAGGCGTCGGCGTAGCTCTCCCGGAACAGCACGCTAATCGACGGACCACGAAAGCTGAAATCGTTGTCCTGTGCACCCGCCATCCGCACGAACGGCTCCGGGTTTACGCCATCAATCGGCATTTCGTCTACGCGCCCGCTGCCCACCACATATTCAAAGTACACCCAGCCGTACTGCCCATCGTGCACCACTTGCAGCCAGTAGCCGCTGCGCCCCACCGCCGCAACTTGCAGCCCCGGCGGCAGCACAGTCAGCACCTCCCAGGCGCGTCCCGGTCCGCGGCGCAGGTTAACAAAATCCTGCGTGACGGCGTAGGCATCTGTGCTGGAAACGACGGTAGGCACGGTGGTTCGCGGCAGCGTGAACGGGTCGCCCTCCCAGGTGAGCAGCCAGCGGGCAACCCAGCCCGTTTGCCCCTCGTAGACGACCTGCAACCAGTCCGGGGCACGCCCGACGGCGGGCAGCACCGTGCCAAACGGAATTACGGCGAGTTGGTCTGCCTCGCGGTTAGGCGACGCCCGCAGCAACAGGTCAACATCGGCGCTGACGCGCACCGAGGTTGCATCGGCGGGCAGCGGCGGCACGGTTTGCGCGTCGATAATGGGCAGCGGGTCATCCTGGGCGTGGGCAACACTGGAAACAGCCAGCAGCAGGGCGATGAGCAACAACATGTAGGTTTTCATCTTGGGTTCGGCTCCGCAGGTGCTTTTGCACAATGTGTTGATAGCCCCTACTATACCGCCGCCTAACCTCCGTCTGCACCCCGTGCCTGCAACGCTTGCCCTACGCTCTTGTGGTGTGTTGATGGGCAGGTTAAAAAACGTTAAACCCGAATTTGCGACAATCACGTTATAATCCGGCGCTACACATGACGAGACGCAACTTCCGGAGGCACCATGACCGACACCGAGCACACCCAAACGCCGACGCTCCCCCTGGAACTGAACAGCGAGACATTCGTCAACCGGGAGATTGCCTGGTTGGAGTTCAACCGCCGCGTATTGGCAGAGGCACAGGATAAAAACACACCGCTGCTGGAACGGCTAAAGTTCCTGGCGATCTTCAGCAACAACATGGACGAGTTCTACATGGTGCGCGTGGCGGGCTACCACAATAAGCTCAACGCGGGCGTGACCCGCACCCGCCCAGACGGTTACAAGCCCAACGAACTCATCTTCACCGTGCGCGATATGGTCAACGACATGGTGAGCCTCCAGCGAGAAACCAAGCGCGAGGTGCTGAATGCACTGGCAGGGCAAGGCATTGAGATGCTGGAGGTGCAAAAGCTGCCCAGCAACCAGCGCAGCGCCGCCTCACGCTACTTCGAGAAAGAAGTGTTCCCGGTGCTCACCCCGCTGGCAGTTGACCACGCCCGCCCGTTCCCGTTTATTTCCAACCTCAGCCTCAGCTTAGCCGTATGGGTTCGGCGGGAAAACGCCCCGGCAGACGCGCCGGATGAGTTTGTGCGGGTGAAGGTGCCGGAGGATGTGCTGCCGCGTGTCATCAAGCTGCAAACAGTGCTGCGCAAGTACGGCGGCACCGAGCGCGAAGTGCTTGCGTCCGAGATGAAGTTCATCTGGCTAGAAGACCTGATTGCGGACAACCTGGACATTTTGTTCCCCGGGATGAAGGTACTGGAAGCAGAGCCGTTCCGTGTGACGCGCAACGCAGACATTGACTACGAATATGAGCAAGACCCGGACGAAGAAGACGTGGATATGAGCACGCTCATCGAGGAGAGCATCCGCGACCGCCGCTTCGGTCCGGTGGTGCGGCTAACGGTGCCAGCGAATATGAGTGAGCGCACGCTCGATCGGCTCATCGAGGAGCTGAAAGTGCAGCGGGAGCGCGATGTGTACACCGTGGAGGGCACATTGGGCACATCCAGCCTGTTCGGGCTGTATGCCCAGGTAGACCGCCCCGACCTGCGCGACGAGCCCTATGTGCCGCGCGTGCCAGAACAGTTCCAGCAGGCACCCACGATTTTCGACGCCATCCGCGAGCACGACATTATGGTGCATCACCCCTACGACACCTTCAACCCGGTCGAGGAGTTCTTCCGCACTGCTGCCAAAGACCCGGACGTGCTGGCAATTAAGGCGACCCTGTACCGCGTGGGCAAAAACAGCCCCGTCGTCAAGGCGATGCTCTCCGCCCGTGACAACGACAAGCAGGTTGCTACACTGGTGGAGCTTAAGGCACGCTTCGACGAGGAAAACAACCTGGAATGGTCGCGCCAGCTTGAGCAGAAGGGCGTGCACGTCACCTACGGCGTAGAGGAACTCCCGGTGAAGACACACGCCAAGGTCTCGTTAGTGGTGCGGCGCGAGGGCGACAGCGTGCGCCGTTATGTGCACCTGGGCACAGGCAACTACAACGCCTCCACCGCCAAGCTGTACACAGACTTTGGGCTGTTCACCTGCAACGAGGAGATTGCCGAGGACGCCAGCCGCCTGTTCAATCGGCTGACGGGCTACGCCCCGGCAACCACCTACAAGCGGCTTCTGGTCGCGCCGGAGTACCTGCACAAGCGTCTGTTGTCGCTCATTGACGGCGAGATTGCCGCCGCCAAAGACGGCAAACCTGCCCGCCTCATCTTCAAGATGAACCAGCTTGAGGAGGACGACATGATCCTCAAACTCTACGAGGCGTCGCAGGCAGGCGTGCAAATCGACCTGATTGTGCGCGGGCTGTGCTGCCTGCGCCCCGGCATCCCTGGGCTGAGTGAGAACATCCGCGTGCTAAGCATCATCGGGCGCTACCTGGAGCACAGCCGCGTGTACTACTTCCACAACGCTGCGGAGGATGAGCGCGTCTACTGCGGCAGCGCTGACCTGATGCGCCGCAACCTGCTTAACCGCGTGGAGGTCGTCTACCCCGTGCTGGATCCGGGCATCCGGGCGGACTTGCTGCGCAACCTGCGCACCCAATTGATTGACAACGCCGGCGCGTGGGAAATGCTGCCGGACGGGTCGTATCGGCGGTTGCAACCGCAGGAGGGCGAGCGGGCAGTGTCATCGCAGGCGGTGTTCATGCAGGATAGCTTTGGGCTACCGGAAGATGAACTGCCGCCCCTGTAACCCCTGCCTGACGGCACACAGCGACCGGGGGCGAGGATGAAGCGTCGTCTGTTGTGGGGAGTTGGTGTGTTGCTGCTGGTGTGCGGTGCCATCACCGGGGGCGTGTGGCTTTGGCTGGATGTGCGGGTGAGCTTGAACCCGCAGGCAAATCACGATGCTGCCCGTGCCCAATGGCTGCGCAACGCCCCGCCAGACTACCGTATGTGGGTGCGTGTGCAGGAGCCGTTCGCCACCAGCGGCGTGTACGAACTGACTGTGCGCGGTCGTGAGCTAGCGCAGGTTCGGCTGTTTAACACGCTTGCTTTCCGCTTTGACTCGGACGCGCCCGCGTTCGATGTGCCGCTAGAGCAGGGCATCCCATACACTGTGGAGGTCGTTTTTGACGATGCAGCCGAGCTCGTGGCAGATTTACCCGCTGTGCACCTGTACACGCCGGGCAGCTCCCACGTGACCTACGACCCGGTGGTTGGTTATGTTACCCGCTATGTACGGAATACCTGCGGTTTGGCGCTGAGCACGGTCGAACAGTGCGTGACGGACATAGAGGTGGTACGATTTGAGGTACCAAGCGACGATCCGTGACCCACGCGGCTCCGTCACCACGCCAGATGCACGGCGTGCACTTAATGGCACAATACAACACAGGGTACGCGCACCGTGGCAGACCGCAACAATTTCTTCCAGTTCAACTACGTCCCTTACCCGCTGTGGCGGCGCAAAATGCCGCTGCCCGTACGCCTAGCGCTAGAACCTGTGCTGCGTCGTTATTATCCGATTGCGGAAGACCGCCGCAAGGTGCCCACCGTAAACGATGTCGCCGGGTATCTGGCGCGGTTTGGGCTGCTGCCCCCAGACGTGAGCGAAACCGATGTGCGCCCGGAACTCGCGGGCGTGCCCGCCCGCCTAGAACTGGTGGATACCACCGCCCGCCCCGCCACGACTGACCAAACCGCCCGGATGCCCGCACAATGGGAGCCAACAGAGCGTATTATGCTCACCTGGCCCGTCAACTTCCCGCCGCTGTGGGCAGGTCATGCGGAGATGGTGGCGGCGATTGCGCCCGCTGCGGAGGTGCAAATCAACGTGAACCACCCGGTGTGGGCGCAGGCAGTACAGCTTTACCTGGGTTGGCGCGGCGGCATCAACTTAGAGCGCATTACGTACTATCACCTGCCCACGGATGACATCTGGATACGAGATTATGGTCCGGTGGTGTGCCTGGGCGCGAACGGCGAGCGGGTTGCTGTGAATATGATCTACGACCCGCTGCCGAACTACCCGCAGGCACGCGACGACGCCATGCCCGACCTATGGGCGGCACACGAGGGCATTCCCGTGCATCCGCTGGAGCTGCACAACGAGGGCGGCAACCTGTGGAGCGACGGGGCAGGCACGCTGCTGATGACCAATCAGGTCTACATCCTCAACGACACCATCCGGCGGGATGACCTGCTGGCACGGCTGCACCACGCGTTCGAGTTCGAGAAGCTGGTGCTGCTGCCTCGGCTGCGGCTGGAGGAAACCGGGCACGTTGACCTGCTGGTGAAGCTGGCAAACGCAGATACCGTGCTGGCAAGCTCCCCAGATGGTGCGCTGCTCACCGGGGACAGGCTGCGCCGCGCCGCCGACCAACTACGCCGCGAGCGCAACGCCGCCGGAGACCGTTACAACGTGGCGGTGCTGCCCACACCGCCGCTGTACGTGAACTGGTTCGGCTACCCCATCCGACGCAGTTACACCAACGCGCTCACGGTCAATGGGCGGGTGCTGGTGCCCACGTACAAGCTGCCAATGGACGAGCACGCGCTAGAAATCTACGAGGACGCCATGCCGGGCTACAAGGTTGTGCCCATTGACTGCTCGGTGGGCGCGAACGGCGGCGGCGCAGTGCACTGCCTGACGAAAGAGGTGCCGCAGGTCACGCCGGGTTAGGGTTAGGCGCTCCACGGCGTGATCTCAACCGCATACGTTTCCGCACCATCTTCACCGTCTTCAATGAAGCGCACCAGCCGTTCGCCCTCGGTCGCCATCTGCTGCAACACATCGGTGCCGGGCATGGCGAACAGTTCGAGGTTGAGGGTTGCCACGCCCTTGTCCCGCGTAGTTTTCCACACGCCCTGCACAAAGCCGTCTACCAGCACAGTTGCCCGCACCCGCCCCGCAGAGAGAAAGATGCGCTTTTTGTACGCCTCGTCGTAGACCCGCGCCCGGTCAGCATAGGCAACCAGCACGTTATCGTACTCCGGCAGGAAGCGCAGCGGCGCGGGCGTGTCTGCGTCGGGAATCGTGGCGTCTGGCAGGTCATAGAGTGTCTTGCCGTTGTCGTCCGCGTACACGGTGAGCGCATCCAGGTAGGGTGCCAGCGGTTTCTTCTGCGAGGTCATGCCGCTCCACGCCTGGAAGTCCATCACAGATGCGGGACCGAACGCCGCCAGGTAGCGGTGCAGCAGCGTTTTGAGGTCTGGCGGGGGCAGTGTGGCACCCAGATATTGTTCAGCAGTAACGTAGGTTGGTGCGCCGCTGCCCCACGTTCCGCTGGGGGGCACCTGCACCAGCGGCAGGTTGTTGCGCACAGCATATGCCATTGCGTCGCCGTCGCGGTCGGGTTCCAGTTCTTGCAACAGCGCCCGCACTTCACCTGTTGTGCGCGGTGCCTGCTCCAGGAACGGGCGTGCCGCCGTGACTAAGCGCTCAATGGGGAGCCCGCGTGCCCGCTTACCGTAGAACGCCCGCAGTGCCCGGTCGAGGGCGGGTTGCAGCGCCGGTTGGAACGTGTGATGATCTGCCGCTGTGACCAGGTGCAATGTGGAGCGCATGAGCGCCGCCCGCACAATCTCGCGCTGCTGCATGTGCTGGGTGAGTGTATCCCGCTCGAAGTTTTGCAGGCGCGTCCACAGCCCGATGTACGGCGGGTTTGGCACCTGTGCTTGCAGCCCTGCGACGTGTTCCACCGCCTGCGGCACCGGCATATCGGCGCGTTGCAGCAGCAGTTGCCGATGGAGTGTAGCGCGGTTGCGTTGTTGCAGCGTGAGGGTCTGTGGCATGGTTGGGCGTCCGCTAGCTGATGATGGGATTGCTACAGGGCGCTAGTGTACCGGACAGGCATGAGGGAGCAAAAAAGGCGACGCTGTTGTCGCCTATGGAGATTAAAGCTGGTCGATATTCGCCAGCAGGTAAGTGAAGGTTTCCGCCTGGACTGCTGCCTGCAAGCGGGTGAGCAGCCCTTCGAGGTACAACACGTCGATGTGCAGCACGGCGGCAAGCTGGTCGTCAACATCGCTGCGCCCTGCTGAGAGCAGTTCGTCCAGCAGCATGGTCGCATCGGTGAGCTTCTGCTCGACTGCTTCTAGTGCTGCCTGTGATGTGACTGCCAGCGGCAGCACCGCGCTCACGATCTCGTAGCGGCGGCGGTACTCGTCGGCGAGCGCTTCGCGCTCTGCAAGCGGTGCCTGGTGCATGTCCGCCTCAATCCAGTACAGCTCACGCTCCACACGTACTTTCTCTGTATTTAAAAACCGTGTTGCCGGGTTCCTCAAATAACCACCTCCTGCGTCTTTGATGTTGTGTACAGTTTAACACAGTTAACGCGAATTTAAAACACATCGCACAAGGTTTTGTTATGCGATGTGCACAACATCTATCACTATTTGCTGTGGAAATGTACTCAGAAGGCGTTTAGGGGGACATAGTACGGCGCACAAACAGGTTGTGGGGGTGCCACCCACCACAGCAGCACACCCCCACCAGGGCGCAGCGAACATACACGCCCCTGCGGTCGTTGGGGGATAGGCGTTACCCGCCTGCCTGCACCCGCTCTGCTGCGAACGCGCCATCCAGGAACGCCCGCACCTCCGCATAGCGATGGTTGGTCACGTACCAGTCCGTCTCGTGACCCACATTGTCCAGCAGCCAGTACGTGACGTTATCCCCGCCCGCCGCCACAATGCGCTCCGCGTTCACCACCGGGATAACCGGGTCGAGTGCGCCGTGCACCAGCAGCACCGGACGGTCGGTGATCTGTGTGATGGCATCGCGGGGGCTTGCCGCGTAGATGTTCTCGCCCGTTTGCGCGTTCATCCACCAGATCACCAGGTCGGCTGAGGGGCGAGCGGGCAGCTTGTACATCTGCCAGGCGCGGTCGCCCACCACATCTACCAGCGACGAGTACGGACTCATCGCCACTGCCACCTCTAGCTGGGGGATGTGTGCGGCGGAGAGCAGCGCCACACTCGCGCCAAACGATGGTCCCATTACGCCGACGTGCGCCACGTCATCCTGCGCTAACAGATAATCCGTCGCCGCCTGTACGTCAAGCACTTCTGTGACGCCCATAGTGCGGTGATCGACCGTGCTGCCGCCATGACCGCGCAAGTCGAGCAATAGCCCGCCGTAGCCGTCCACATGCAGCTTTGCCGCCATGTCTAGCAGGTGCAAGCGGCTGCTGCTGATGCCGTGCAGGTAGACCAGGGCGCGGTTGCTGCCCTCCGGCGGCGGCACATACCACGCCGTGAGCGTTACCCCGTCGCTTGCCGTGAGCGTGATCTCCTCGTAGGGCAGGTCGTAGGAGGCAGGGGTGAAGGCAGGCGTAGAGTACACCGGGCGCATGAAGTCCCAGGCGTAAAACCAACTGAGCGACGCGAGCAGCGCAAACGTGAGCGTAAACAGGGCAAATACCAGCAAGCGTATTCCCTTCATGATATTCTTTCGCACGCTAGCCGACCTTCACCACAACGACGCTGATGTTGTCATCACCGCCGCGCTCGTTTGCTAGCGCCACGAGTGTATCACACGCATTCTGGGGCGTCGGTGCGGTGGTCACAATCTGCTGGAACTCCGCGTCCGCCACGTATTCCCACAGCCCATCGCTGCACAGCAGGATGTAATCCCCCGAAGACACCCGCCCCACAGCAGTGTCCACCGTGGTACCGGGCGTGATCCCCACTGTGTTAAGCAGAATGTGGCGGTGCGGGTCGGTACGGCGTGGGTCATTGGATTTTGGACGGTCGGGTTTGGTCATTTGGGCACCTCTGCACTCATTTCGATACTTACAGTGTATGCAAAACGTGCTTGCGGTGCGAACGGTTCCGCAGGTTTTAGACGGTTGTCACGCCTGTGCCGCCGCCCGCTCCAGGTTGAGCGCCAGCTGACGCCGCAAAATTTCCTCTTCGTCATCCAAAACCGCATAATCCCACCCGTAGGCAT
>CAYVGI010000089.1:0-20083 GCA_964451095.1 uncultured Anaerolineaceae bacterium | reverse complement strand
ATTGGCGCTCGGCTGGGGCAAGCCAACACGCTAAAAGCGCTGGGCGATGTGCATCGGATGAAAAACGAATACGAGGCGGCGGTCGAGCGCTATCAGGCCGCCCTAAAACTAGGACAAGAAATTGGGGATTTTGTGGCCCAGTTGAACAGCCTAAAAGGTTTGGCGTTTACGGCTCACGCACAGGGGGAAACTTCTAATGCCTGCAACTATGCTCAACAATTACTCGCGCTGGCAGGGAGTCATTCCTTTTTCAAAAATCACCCTATCGTTCAAAGTTGGCGAGAAACATTTACGCTGTGGGGGTGTATGGGGGTGTAGGGCGGGCATTTTAACAACCCTTAGCAGGCGCGTGCGTTGCCTCGTCCCCGGCAAAACGTTAAAGTGGTAGGGACGATATTCTTTTGTGACTGTGTAAGGAAAGATCTACATGCTTAAGCGTTTTGTTTTGATGGTGGTGCTGGTTTTGGGGGCGGGGTTGGTTCCGGCACTTGCCCAGCAGGAGGGCGACGACGACAGCCCGACGATGGAGAGCTTCCGCGACTTCATCGGGGCGAGCGGAGTGTTCGAGCCGCCCGCACAGTCCGAGCCGCCGCCTGATGAGCCGGAGGTGCCCGCCGAGACGGAAGAACCGGAAGTACCCGTGGGCACGCTGCCGCGCACGCTCACCAACTTTGACGGCGGCTACCAGGGGGCCGTCGGTGAACTGCAAGCGGCGGGGGTCATCCCAGACGGCGGCTCGTTGGTGTTCCAGGAGAACCGGGTGTTCGCTAATGCACGCGGCACGGGCTACTATGCGCTGGCGGAAAACGCCGGGTTCCCGGATGTGGTGATGGCGGGGCGCATTTCGTTCACGTCCACGAGTGCGGAACTGGAAAGCTGTGGGCTGGTGGCGCGCATCGGCGGCACGGCGAACAATGTGAGTGACTTTTTGGTGGTGGGCATCACGAACCAGCAGTTTGGGTTCGCGCTGGAAAGCTCGCTGCCGAGTGAGGAGGGCATTGCGGGGTTCGGGGATGGGCTGGGCGGCAACCATCACATTTTGTTCATCGCGCAGGATGACACGGTGACGGTGTACCTGGACGGTGAGTTGGTGCTGGCGGACTTCCCGGTGGTGGAGCGCACGGGGTTCTACGGGCTGCGCATCACGAGTGACCCGGACACGGTTACGGACTGTGAGGCGAGCAATGTGTGGGCGTATCGCATTGGCTCTGGCGCGGAGGTGTGCGAGATCATTGCAAACAGCAATGTGAACCGTCGCAGCGGGCCAGGCACGAACTTCGGTGTTGCCGGGCAGCTCATGGCGGGTGAGGTGTATGTTGCGACGGGGCAGGCGACGGATAGCTCCGGGTTTACGTGGTACGAACTGGAGGGCGGCGCGTTCGTGCGCGAGGATGTCGTGCGGGCAGAGGGGGCGTGCGCGGCACTGCCGCCAGCGAGCTAGGGTTTTCTGTCGCTGCTGTGCGGCATTTTTAAATGTGCATATCGGTGCAAGGTGCCCCACAACAGCCTGTTGTGGGGCGTTTTGGTTTAGCAGTCGTCGCTTTCCTGTAGCTCGTACTCATCTGTGGCGAAGTTGTCGCCTTCGTTCGTCTCGGGGATTTCGTTTGAGGGGTCGATCAGGATTTCGATGCGGTGGTCGTCGTTCTCGCCGTCGCTCACGGTGATGGGGATACGCATCTCGAACTGTTCGTTGGCGTTGAGCACGGGGAAGCCACCGACGGTTGTTTCGTTGACGCGGTCGCTGTCAATGGTGCGGTCAACCACGTTGACGGTGCCGCTGCGGGTGGTGGGTCCGGTGCCGTTGTTGCGGATGATGGCGTTGATGGTGAACGTTTCGCCGCAGTCGGGGTTGTCTGGCGAGAGGTCGATGCTGTCGATAAACAGGTTTGCCACTGCGGGCGCGGGTGTGAACGTCGCGGTGGCAACGGGCGTGGGCGTAAACGGCAGCGGTGGCGGCTGTACCTGCGGCAGGTTGAATACATCGCCGTCGATAATCACGGTGCTGGGGGAGAGGTAGCCTTCGGTGCCGTTTGGCAGGCGGATGAGCAGCCACGAACTGCGGTTGCTTTGGGCGAGTACGGGCGCGGTTTGCCCCTGGTTAAGCACGCCCACTGCCGGGTAGCTGGTGCTGTCTCCCAGGCGGACGTTTGCCTGTACAGCGCCCGTCACGGTGACGCCCGTGGGTTGGTTTGACGAGGTGGTGCCGCTGCTGCCCGCCGAACTGCCCGGCGCAATCACGGTGTTGGTGCTGGTGGGGCGGATGAGCGCGGTTGGTGTCGGCTGCAAGTCCGGGCGGGTGACGAGGGGCAGCGTTGCGGTGGCGGTGGGCACACTTGCGATCACGGTGCCGTCTGGGGTGGGCAGCGGGGTGCCGACGATGAGTGCGCCCTCAAATGCCGGGTCGGTGTTGTCGTTTAGCACACGGATTGCCGCTACGGTTGCCCGCACGGGTTCGCCCCCGGTGAGGTTGACCACCAGTTGCAGTTGATAAATGCCATCTTCGATTTCGGTGGTGTCCCACTCCCCTAGCACACCGTCGGTGACGGAATCACGGCGCAGCGGGGTTGCTGGCGACCACAGCGCGTCCTCGCCGCCGACGGGCGTGAGGTCGGGGTTTAGCTCTCGGAATTGGACAAAGAACACACTCTGGTTGGGGACGTTGGCAGTGCCTTCGATGGGCACGATGCCGCGCACCAGCGTGACAGGCGGCGGGAATGTGATTTCCGCCTGGGTGGGGGTGTCTGTTTGGGCATAGGCAAGCGCCCCTACAGACAGCACGGCGACAAATAAGAACACGAACAGGCGTTTTTGCATGAGATAATCGCTTTCTGCTACATATAGAGTTGGTTCGTCTACAGCACCCGTGTCTTCTATCATAGCGCGAAAACGCACAGCCATAGCGCGAAAACGCACAGCCATAGCGCGAAAACGCACAGCAGCGGGCAAAACGTTGCACAAGCGTCGTTTTGATGGGCGTTAACCGGGCAGCAGCGTGTGAATTTTCTGCTCTGTGTTGTAGGTGAACAGCTTGTCTAGCGATGTGCAGTAGACGATGTGCGTGTCGTTTATCCATGCTGCCTGCACTACGTAGTCTACATCTTTGTTGATGTGTTTGTCCGTGAGCTTTTCTACATCGTAAATGCGGACATCCTGAGCTTTGCGCACCAGCAGTCGGGTGCTATCTGGCGAGAAGGTGAGCGCGTGCGCGGTTTCCCACGCGGGTGTTAGCCAGTGGAGTGAGAGCGTGCGCAGATCGTACAAACCGGCACGCCACCCCCCCTCAAAGTTGGATTCTACCGCTAGGTAACGCCCGTTTGCGCTCCACGCCCGCACAATATCGAACGCGCCCGCCAGCGTGCTCAGCGCCTTGCGCTTGTCGAAGCCGTCCTCACCCATAATGTAGACGTCTGTGTTGTGTGGGTTGTCGGTCGCGTTTGCGGTGTAGGCAATCTTGTTGCCCTGTGGTCCGTAGACGGCGGTCTTCACCGGGTCGGCATAGTCGGTGATTTTGCGCAAGGCGTAGGTTTGCAGGTGCAGCAGGCGCAGGTTCAGTTCGCCGCGCAAGTTGCTGATGACCAGCAGACGCTCCACGTGCGGGTGCATTGCCACCGGGTAGCTGTTTGTGTGAAAGTAATTCGTAATTTGCTCAACGGCACCGTTCGTCAGGTCAATACGCCATATGTCGTGGAACCAATTGTCGTCGTCGCGAGCGAAGTAAATATGCTGCCCGTTCTTTGCCCATACCATGCTCATGAACGGCTCGCTGCACCGGATGTGCTCAACGAGTGGCTGGGCGGCGCCCCCGTCAAGCGATTGGACGTACAAGCTGAGATCGGTAGGCGTGCCCCTCAGGTAGGCAATGTGGTCGCGTTGGGGAGAGACGATCAGTTTGTGAATAGATGGTTGCATAACGGGTGAATGGGTTCCTGTAGGGCATCATACACAATACATACCGATTATTCATTGAATGGCACGCCTGTGCCAAGTGCGTTTCGGGCAACTTGGGTAATTGACGCAGACGAGCGCTTTGCTGCACGCTCATGGCAGGCGGTAGACAACCTCGACGGTGGCATCGGTGAGCAGCGTGCCGCCCGTGGACGCGCAGCCGTCATCAAAGGCGGTTGTGGTGGGGATGGCGCCAACGAAGGTGGCACCGTCCGGCAGGCACACATGCACGCTGATCTCCGGTTGGCGCACGGCACCGGGCTGCTTTTGCACGTACAGGCGGTAGCGGTGGGTATCGCTCTCCTGCGTGACGACATCTGTGGGCAGGGTGTAGTTAAACGCAATATCGCGTGTGTCCCCGGTGGGCACCACAAGCATACTGCCGAAACCATGGTAGGGTGGCTCGTCTATGGCGTCGATTTTGGCAGGGCTGGGCTTGCGCGTGTGCGTGAACCACTCCGCCGGGTAGCCATACACATCATAGTTGGCGATTTGGGCACCGGGGGGCACCAACACGCGCACGTAGTTCCAAAAGCAGGCGTTCATGCGGTCGTAGTAGGTCTTCGGGTCGTTGAGGATGTGGTTAAACTGTGTGCAGGCGAAGTCTTGCGTCAGTGTGTGCGTGTACGTCAGCGTGAGGTTGGCAGTGGGTTCATCGCCCAGCGTGACCGTGTAGTGGTAGTGCCGCTCTACGAATGGCGTGACTTTGTTGTAGCCCAGGTTGGTATCGACCACCATCAGGTAATCCGACGGTGCAGCGGGTTCGATGAGGCGACCGTCTGCGTTGAGTTCAGCGATAAACGCGGCAAGGGCGGGTTGCTCACTGTAGACGATGACATCCCGCTGTACAATCATGGTTTCCAGCGTGTTGCCAAGCTTTGCCTGCTGCACCGGGTCGAGCTGGAACAGCAGTGCTTGTCCCAGTTCGGCGGCGAAGGTGAACAGGTACTGCTTGCGCTGGGGTGCCTCTGACGGCAGACCCGCCTCGCCGCCCCAGCCATCGCGGATGCGCGTGAGGGCGTTTTGGGCGGTGAAGGACTGCCCGCTGACCTGGATGGGCGGTAGGTCGCCCGCTAGCGTTTGGATTGCGGTCAGGTTGACGGATACCAGCCCCGCCGGGCGCTGTACGCCTCGGTCTAGTGTGTAGAGGCGCAGTGCGACATCGGCGGCACGGGGGTGATGCGGCGACCAGTTCGCGTCGCGGAACCACCACTTCATCGGCTCCATGTAGCGGAACATGGGCAGCGGCGCGTCCGGATGGTAGGGCGCGGTTTCCGGGTTGTCGATGGCGTAGCTGTTGAGCACATCCCAGCGCAGCACCCCCTCCTTTACAGATACATCAAGTGCGGCGGTGGTGAAGCCGCCCGTTGCCCGCAGCTCATCGGAATTGTTCAGGATGACGACCCAGCGGGTAGAATCTGCCAATACTTCGTCCCACGGCACGCTTACCAGCAGGTACAAGCCGAACAGACCCCCGTCTGCTGCCTCGGTTGCGTCCAGTAGCTGCCCGGTGGCACCATCGCAGGCGGCGGTGCGCTCACGGGCGGTGCGCAGGTCTGCGGCAAGGGCGTTGGCGTTGATGGCGGCATTTGCCCACGCTGCGCGGAACGCCGTCACATCAATGCTGTCCGCAGTGGCGGTCTGTGCGGACAGCAGGATTTCGTCGGTCAGGGGGGCGAGCGCGCTGGCAACGGGCAGCACGGCATCTGCCGCGCCGAGGAGTTCTGCGGCGGTGCAGCCGCGTGCCCCAAACAAGCGGATTGCCGGGCGCAGCGGGCGGGTTTCGTTGTTCAGGCGGGTGGCGGCACGGGCAGTCCGCACGGCGGACGCTTCGATTTGGGCAGGGGTGCCGTTTTGCATGTTCGCCTGTAGTCCCTGGGCGGCATTATACGCGCCGAGTGCGGCGAGGCTCACGGTTGTGGTTTTCAGCAGCAGGAGCGCCAGCAGCACCCCCACTACGGCGAGGATGATCTTGCGGCGGGAAAGGTGCTTCATGGCAGATGCTGGTCTGGTGAGCGGCGCGGTGGCATGACGGTGGCGGGCGGCGCTGCGTTTTTTTTGGTGCGGTGTGCCAGTGCCCGCCCCAAAAACACGGGGATACCAATGATGTACCGACGCCACAGGCGGCGCGGCTCCCCAATGAGGCGTGTGAGCCACTCCAGCCCGTTGTCCGTCAGCAGCTTAGGACCGCGCCGACGTGCTCCGGCGACGTAATCGAGCATGGCACCGACGGGGATAAACACGGTGGGGTTTAGTGCGGCGTGGTTGTCGAGCAGCCACACCTCTTGGGCGGGCATCCCAAAGCCGACGATGAGAATATCGGCGTTGGCGGCGTTGATTTCATCGACGACGGCACGGTTTTGCGGGTGGTTTGGTGCTTTGTCGAAGTAGCCGTGGTGCGTGCCTGCGACTTGCAGCGCCGGGTACCGCTGCTCGAGGTTCGCTGCTGCGCTTGCCGCCACGCCGTCCTCTGCGCCGACCAGATACAGGCTGAGGTTTTGCTGCACACACAGGGCACACAGGTCGTCAATCCAGTCCGGCGGGGTGAAGCGGTAGCTGAGGCGCTGCCCCATCAACCACGCGCCCAGCATCACGCCGTAGCCATCGCAGAACACAATATCGGCAAAGCGGCTGAAAAAGTGATGCACGTCTGGTTGGTTGAAGGTCAGGTTAATGGCGTGGATGTTAGCGTAGGCGAGCACGAGGCGCTGGCGCTGTTCGGTCGCCTGCTGGATGGCGTCTAGCACGGTTTGCACGGGGATGTTGTGCACGGGGACGCCCATAACGTCAACGGCGGTGGCGTGGATGTGCTGGCGGAGTGAACTCATGGTGGGGTTTGCCTGTTCTACTCTGCGGCAGTGCGCCACGCGGCTAAGTCGCGCTGCAACACCTGCTCTAGTTGGTCGATTTCCGGTAGGAACTGCTCTAGCAGCCGTTGGCGTGTGTGCGCCGTGAGCACGGGCGTTGCGCCACGGTTCATCTGCGCTGCGGAGGCAACCATGCGTTGGCGTAAGCTGCGGGGGATGAACGGTCTGAGCATTGCCTTCACCGGGTTATTTTTGTTGATTAGGCGGTTGAGTGCGGGCACTTTGGGCGTGCCGCTCACGTTGTACCGCAGTGAGACATCTGGGGTGAAGTTGGCGTTTATGCCTAAATGTGTGAAGATCGCCCGCAGCACTGCCTCTGGTTGTTCAGTGTATTCGTCGTAGGTAAAAACGGCAAGCTGCGCACGGTCAAAATGTTGCAAATATCGCTGCACTTGCTCGCTGTAGCGCCCGGCAGCGGTGTAGTGCCACAGGTGCTGCCACCCGGCGCGGATGCGCTCCGGCTCGGCGTTGAGCGCGTCCTCGAACGAGAGCGATTCGTAGCCGTCGCGTACCATGTGGGAATAGCTGCTGAAGGCGCGGTCTACCGGGTGGCGCAGCACGGCGACCAACCTGGCATCTGGGATGTGGTGGTGGATGCGCTGGGGTGCCTGCGGGTAGTACAGGTACCCGGTGGACGCCTCCCCGATGGCGCGGTGCTCACGCGCACTGCTAAAAAGCCGCTCGTAGGCGGCAAGCTGCCGGACAGACACCCGGTTGATGCCCGCGTCAGCATCAGGACCGTGGAAGTGTGTGTTGGTGCCGTCCAGCGCGAAGAACAGCGGCTCTTTGGGCGTGCTCATGAACACATCTGGGTGTTGGGCAAGCTGGTGGTAGAGTGCTGTGGTGCCTGCCTTCGCCGCGCCAATCACCAGGAAGTTTGGCATCGTCATGTGGGGGTTGCCTCCGTGTGTAAAATGCCCGCCTGCTGCATGTGAGCGAGCAGCGCCTGCACCCGCGCCTGCCAGTTGTTGTTCAGGGCAATGTCGCGTAGCTGCTGCTGGTGCTGCGGGCGGTGGGGCAGCGCGTCCATGGCATGGTGCAGCGCGGTGCGCAAGCTGTGTGGGTCATCTGGCGTGAACAGATAGCCCAGTGTGCCGCCCTGGGTGATGCGCCGTGCGTCAGGATAGTCCGACGCGATGACGGGCACGCCCATAGCGGTGTACTCGTATAATTTGAGTGGTGAGTGGTACATGTTGCCCGTTGCCATCATAACCTGCCCGCTGTAGCCCGCATCTATCCCGGCGATGTAGGAGGGCACTTCCGACAGCGGCACTACCCCAACAAAGCACACCCATTCGTCAGCGGCATAGCGTGCTTGCAGCGCATCCACCTGTTCGCCGCCGCCGACGACAGTCACAGCAATGTCTCGCCCTTCGTCGCGCAGCGCGGCGACCGCATCCAGCAGCAAATCTAGCCCCTGCCAGCGGTAGGCAGTGCCCACAAACCCGACGATAAACGTGTCCTGCGGGAAAAGGCGGCGCGGTGGTTGTGTGGCGGGGTCGAACAGGTGCGTATCGACGGCGTTGGTCATCACGTAGACTTTTGCTGCGGGGACGCCTGCCTGTTCGACAATGAGGTCTTTGAGCGTTTGTGAAGGGCACACCACAAGATTGCACGCATGGTAAGCACGGAACTCCAGCCAGCGTGCTAGCTCCCCTAGCACAATCGTGCCGCGCTCAATTTTCGCCTCCACGTAGAGCAAGCCGTTGGTTTCCAGTATCCAGGGCACACCGCGCCACCGGAACAACCAGCCCAGGGCGCTCATCACGGCGGCGCGTTCGTACACAAACGTGGGGGCACTGCCGTGTTGTTGCCATGCCCACACCGCATTGAGCGTACCTAACGTCAGTCGCACGCCGTCGGCGGCGAGCTTGGTGAGCACACTGCGACGCAGGCGCGTTTGCGAGCCACTACCCCGCCACGATGCAGGCACCCGGTCACCGACGATGTAGCGCTGCACGTGCCAGCCCAGCCCTTCTAGTGCGCCGATGACACCCAGCACATGCGTGCGCGGGGAGCCGAGTTCGGCGTCCGGGCGGGTAGACACACGCGGCGCGGCAGAGAGGTAGAGCACGGTTTTGGGCGGCGTCATGCGGTGTGGGGTTCCGGTTGTTCTTCGTCGGTTGTGATGGCGTCTGCTGCCGCTTCTTGTTCGTCGTCGCCTGCCAACAGCAGTTGATATGCACCGAAGATGAGCGCCAGGAAAAGCCAATAGGTGCTCACACGGGTGTAGTCCCACATCCAGTGGTCGGTGATCTCGCGCAGTTGGAACGCCAGCAGCGCCGCCGCTGCCATCACTATGAACGTGCGCAGCAACCCGCTTCGGGCACGGTCGAGCAGCAGCGCCCGCACCACAATGCCCCACATCAGCACACGCCACGCCCCGTCAATCATCAGCCCGACCGCCCCGTGCTGGAACAGCGCATTGAGGTAGGAACTGTGTGTGCCCAGCGAGTACTGTTCGCCCCAGCCGCCCATTTGCATCGGCTGCCCCCAACCCGTGATCGGGTGCTGCGGCAGTTCCTGGATGGAGCGGATGTAGATGAGGGTGCGCGTGTTGAAGCTGCCGGGGCGCACTTCCGTGAACAGGCGCACGGGCAGGTTAATCACTTCGGCGGGCGTCATGCCGCTGACTAGCAGCCCGACGAACACCAACACGACCCCCCCAACACCGGCAAGCGCAAGCTGCCACAGCCGCCGCCACCCAAACCAGCTTACGAAGCCGTAGAGCACGAGCGCCAGAAACACGGTGATGTAGGACATGCGGCTTTGCGAGTAGATTAGCCCCGCCAGCAGCGCCCCCACCACGGCGAACTGTGCCCAGCGCCACCCGCCGCGCAGCCGCGTGGCGTACCACAACGCTACCGGAATCAGAATCACGGTGGACATGGCAAAGCTGCTGAAGTGCATGGCGAAGCTGCGCACCCGATGGGACAGAAAGCCCTCGCGTGCCGGGATTGGCTCGCCCAGGAAGCGGGTGGAAATCTCCTCGTAGAAAACCGAGTCCTCCTGTGCTGCCTGCGGGATGACCTGCCCCACCGCCGATGTGAGCTGCCCCTGCCACAGCCCGCTGAGGTAGAGCACTGCGCCGAGTGCCAGCCACACCGCCAGCCAATTGAGCGCCCGCAGCACCTTCATCCAACTCTCGCGGGTCGTTACGCGGTTGTAGACGAGAAATACGCACAGGAACGCCGTGCCCGCGAAGGTGAGGTTCATAAAAAACGTCGGCTTGAGCGGGCGCACGGTCAGGGCGGGTGTCATCCACCACAGGATTTGCAGCCCGAGCACAATCAGCAGCGGGTGTCGCCAGCGGAAGTCCAATCGCTTCTCGTACACCAGCCGCAGTGTCTCGTAGCCCAGCAGCATAGGGAACAGGAACTGTTCCACGCCCAGCACCCACCACAGCGGGTACAACATGAAGTAAAAACCGAGATTGTCCTCGAATGAGGTGTGCACAAACGGCAACGTGAACGTGGTTTGCGTAGTTTGGGATGGGGAGGCGACGCGCATGGCACCCTCTCACTGTATTTTTTGCAGTTGGATGGGCGCGTTATGCCCGGCGAGGGCGCAGCTTTGCCAGTAGTGCACGGTCGTCTGCCGAAATGCCCAGCAGCAGCAGCGCCCCGGCGAACACGCCAAACGCCACTAGCATATTGATCCCGACCTGTGCGAAAAGCGGCAACGCGGCACGCCCCGCTAATGCAAGTGCAACTGCCGCTATGACAGCAGCGCCGATGCCCTTTGCATATTGTACATCAAATGGGGAAATTTTGTGGCGGGCCCACAGCGCGACCAGCAGCAAGCCCTGGCTTACCAGCGCGGCGATGCTGGTGGCGACCGCTGTACCCGTGATGCCGTAGCGCGGCGTGAGCAGCACGCTGAGCACGATGTTGACGGCAAGTGCGGTAACGCCCAACTGTGCCATGCGGCGCTGGTCGCCCGTCATAATGAGGATTTTGCCTGCCGCGCCTGTGCCCAGGTTCGCTAAGTGCCCCACGGCGAGGATCGCCATGGGCAGTGTGCCGACGACATACGCTGCGCCGTAGGTGGCGCGTATCAGTTCTGCGCCGCTGAGCGCGACCAGTAGGAACAATGGCAGGCTGAGCGTGAGTGCGCGGCGGGTGTGGGTGCGGTAGAGTGCGCCCAGGTTGGTCATGTTGTTGGCGTGGTAGTGGGCAGCGACCACGGGCGTGATGGACAGATTAAACGCATTGAGGATCATCAGGAAGACGATGGAGATCTGCGCAACTGCCTGGTAGACCCCCACCTGCGACTCCGGCAGGTAGTAGCCGATGATGAGCCGATCCACCCAGATGTTGAGCAGGTTAATGGTGGTGATAGGCGCAGTCAGCGCGGAAAAGCGCAGCAGACCACCGTCCAGGGGCGGGAGTGCATAAGGCGACGCGAACACCGCCGGAAACACGACTCGCAGTGCGATTAGCCCCGCCGCCAGCCCGACGCCGTAGGAGATCACGGTGCTTGCCAGCGCCGCACCAGCGCCCAAACCCCATGCCAGCAGCGCAATCACAAAAACCAGGAATACGGCAGGCTGTACGACTTCCTCTGCCAATACGGAGTAGTTGATCTGGTTGGCGACGCGCACCGCCGCCGCCGTGACGCGCAGCCCGGCAAGCAGGGGGATGCCGAGCGCTGCTATGCGCAGGTAAGGCGTTAGGGTTGGGTTGCGGAATAGTCCGTTTGCCAGCATGGGCGCGGTGAGCATCAGCAGCAGGGCAAGCGCGGTGCCGAGCGCGAGCGAGACGCCCACCGCGCCAATAAGCACTGCTCGCAAGCGTTGGGGGTCGGTGTGACGGTACTTGGTGCCAAAGTGGATGACGCCGTTGTCCAGCCCCAGCGGGGCGAGTGTGACCCCGGCAATGCGCAGCACCGTCCAGCTAGCGGCGTATAGCCCAAAGCCTGCCGGACCGAGAAACCGCGCCAGCAGCAGTTCTGCCAGCAGGCGGACTATGCGGCTGAGTGCGGTGCCGACTAACGCCACGGCGGCACCGCTGGTCACAGTGCCGCGCTTGGGCGCGTTAGGTGGTGGCATTGGGCTCGTTGGCGCGGCGGTTGGTAAGGGGTGCGCGGATGGCGCGGGTTACGTCTTGCACGGTGGTGATGAACACGCGCACAAACGCCACCAAGCCCACGACCCCGGTGAACAGGAACAGCGTAAACGGCTGCACAATCTCCAGGGCAAGCTGCATGACGGGCACTGTGAACCAGACCAGCGCTACGACGCCAATAAGTGCGAGCGGGCGTTTAACTGCCTGGGTGCGCAGCCAGACCACCCACTGCCACCTGCCTACACGCAGGCGTGGCACCACCCATAGGTACACCGCCACCAGATTGACAAACAGGGAATAGATAATCAACTGGCGGCTGAAGCTAACGCCCATCAGGAAGAAGATCGCTGTGTGGAACAACACCGCCGCACTGAGGAACAGCCCGCGCAGGTTGCGGTGGAACAGCGCCAACGGGAACAGCAGTTCCAGGGCGATGGTGCCCCAGCGCAGCAGATTGTGCGTCCAGGGGGCGTTCCAGAGGGCGATAACGAGCGGACTACTTGTGCCACCGCCCAGAATCACGTTGTTGTTGCTGCGCAGCATGATGTTCGCCACCACGCTCTCACGCAGCAGCCACGGGGTGGTGCCCATGATCTTGAGCAGCCCGGCGCTGAGATATAACGCGGCTAGCAGGACCAGCAGGAACTTAATCACCCAACTGTACTCAAATCCGTTCCGGTAGATGGAGGCGGGGGGTTTGCCCCGGCGGGCGCGGCGCACTGCATCAACAGAGAAGGTATCTCCCCAGCGCGAGAACAGCATCACCAGCGGGATGTAGAACGCAAGCAGCGTGTTCACATGGTCGACTTTACCGAACGAGTTCGTGAACACATCGGCGAACGTGCCAGCGACGAGCACCACCCCTGTGGCAACACGGGTGCGGTAGCCCAGCAGCAGCGCGAACAGCCCGACCATAAACACCACGTCCACGAGGTAGAACACGAATATGGGCGGGGGCGCGGGCAGCCAACTGACCAGCGCGATTGGCTCCCAGGTGTAGGCGGGGTTGAACTCGAAGCGGCGGTACATCGGGTACTTGGCGTGCCAGATGTACAACAGCGCGTAGAGGATGCGCCACAGCCCTAGTCGTCCTGCGGCGTGTCGCTCTGGCGAAAGAAACCAATTGTCCAGCGTGCGGTTGAGTGTTCGCAGTAGTGCCATCGGTCACCTAGTTGAGTGCTTGTGTCGGTTGTGGTCAAGAGTGGGTCGGCAGTGGGTGCGTCTATGGGAATGCGGGCGATGAGTTCGGTTTGCGCGGGTTCGCAGTAGACGAGCGGCGGTGACTGGGTGTAGTCCGCCTGCCAGGTTGCCTGCCATAGCTGGGCTTCTACGATGTCGAAGCGGTCATATTTTTCGACGAGGGCGGTGGCGACCTGCTGGCGACCGATTGCTGCCTCTGCGGAGCGTGGCGCGTCCTGGATGATGGCAAATACGGTCGGGTCTACGTGGAAGTTAAACACGCGGGTGTCTACCGGGTAGGTGGTGCCTGTTTCATCAATGAACTGTACCGTGTAGACGGTGAAAGCTTCGCCGGGCGGGTTCCAGCCTGCGTTACTGAACATGGGCCACTGCGCCAGCGGGTAAAAACTATCGCGCCCTAGCAGCAGCAGCAGCGCCACCAGCCCGGCGAGTGACAGCTTGACAATCATCAGCTTGCGCATGAGGGCGGGTGTGGGCAGGGATGAGGAAGAGGTTTTGTACATCGCGTCGTCCTGGGCTACGGTTGCTTGCATTATACGACATTACGGGCGCGGCGGGCGTTTTCATCAACATAAATTCACGCGGCATCCTGCTAACGGTGATAGACTGAACACCATCGCCAAGTTATTCACCCATCGGAGCAAAAAAGATGGCTCGAAAATATCTATTCCTGTTGTTCTTATTGATGGCACTGCCGCTGACTGCCACGCACGCGCAGGACGCGCCTGCGGGTGTGTTCTTCCTGGCACGCACGGACGCCGACGCCAATAGTGTGATCGACGCGGACGACCCGCGCACGTTGTATGTTTATGGCTACGGTGAGGACGAAGCGGTTGCGCTCTCCGCGCCGGAAGAAGACGTGCTGCAATTCTCGGTGCACCCGACGGAAGCGCTGCTTGCCTACACCACGGGCGACCCAGAGGCGGAAGTGACTGTGACGGTTATCGACACGGCAGACGGTGAACCGGTAAGCACAACCGAAGTGACGGACCTCACAGGGGTTTCTGTGCGGTTGCTGGCAAGCGGGCTGTGGCTGGTAGGGAACGATGCCGATGACCTGCCCGTCATCCGTGGGTTAGACCCGCAAACGGGCGACGTGCTGGGCGAAGTGGTCACGCGCCGCCCAGGTACCCAGGTGCAGTTTGCGGCGGATGGTGCGTGGGCGCTGACGTATAACGCGGAAGCTGCTGCGCTGAGCCTGTATGCGCTGCCGGACTTGGAATCTGTGATGTTTGAGCTTGAGGGATTTGTGGCGGGCGAACCGCGTTGGGCACCTGTAGGCGCACAGTTCCTGCTGGGGGCACGCGACCTGGACACGCCCACCGACCTCAGCGTGCAGGTGGTTGACCCAACCGTGCCGGAAACCACACGCTATGATTTGATAGAACTGCCTGTGGAGACGACGCCGACGCTGTTGTGGAGCCGCACCGGGGAGCGCATCGCGCTGTTGGGAACAAGCACGGATGTACTCACGCTGGCAGATGAGACGCTGCTAGAAGACCTGCCGGGCACTGCGGAAGCGACCACGGCGTGGGCGGCAGAGGACGCGCTGGTTGCTGTGAGCAGCATCAACGAGAGTGACATCCGCACGGTGACGATTATTGACACGGCAACGGGGATTACGCTGGACGCCGAGCCGCTGGCAGCGTATGAAATCTACAGTGCAAGCTGGGCACCGACTGAACTGAAGCTGGCGTTTGTGGGGCAGTCTTTGCAGACGGGGCAGTTCGGGGTGTATGTGCTGGATGTGACCGAGGACGAACCGACCCTCACCGCGCCATTCGAGGCGGCAGACCCGGAGATTCAGTCGGCGTCGGTGCGCTGGTCAGTAGATGGGGAGCACTTGATGCTGCTGGTGCCGGGTGATGACCTGGTTTTCACGTCGTTGGGGTTAGCGTGGGCGCTGTTTGATATTGACCTGGAAGCAGAAGCGGTCAGCCAGGTGTCTCCGGCGGAGTCGATTGTGAATGTGACGCAGGTGGTGGTGCGCTAGCGGGTGTGCCCCGGGCTAAGTCCCTCTCCCAGCGGGAAAGGGACTTTAATTGTTTTGCTGCTGCCCCTGCCCTGGTGGGATTGGGGGGATGAGTGCGAGCGCAGCGGGTGTTGCTTCTCGTGGTGCGCTACGGTACGACGGTGAAGTCGAGCGTTGCGGTGGGACCTTCTTCGCCGTTCAGGTAGGCAGTAACGGCAAGCGAGTAACTGCCCGGTCCGTAGTTGAGCGAGTTGCCTGTGCCGCTGCCGGGGAAATCGTAGGTGAAGGCATTCTCGCGGTGATCGTCTGTCACATCACCCGTCATGTCGTACAGCACATAGCTAACTCGCTCTGGCTCGGTGACGGTTTGGATGCGCCAGTTGAAATTGATGTCGCTCGCATCGAGTATATCGCCGCTGGAAAGCCGCCGCTCGCGGCTATTAGTACTGTTATTGTACAGCCAGAACTCGGTCACCTGCGGACCTGTGACCTCTGGGGGTGCTTCCACGGTAAAGTTGACGACGAGCTGTGTGCCCTGTTCGCCGCCCGCATTACCGAGTTCCCACGGCGTCATGGTGATGGTGTAGCTGCCGGGGGTGAGGAATGACCCAAAGTAGTTGCCGTTATTGTCGCCAAAGGCAGCGTAGGGGGCTTCGTTTTCTGTGCGGCTCACGCTCACCGGACCGTCCAGGCGGATGGTCATACTGCCGATGGCATTTTCATCGGCACCCACGGCACGGAAGTCCACGAGGTCTTCGGTTTCGCTGAGCACGACGGTGTCGCCGTCGCTGATGGCTTGCATGACCACGTCGCTGTTGGCGTTGATCAGGTCCACTCTAGAGACGGAAAGGGTGTCGTCGGGCGGTTCGATGGTGAAGTTCAGGCTGACTGGGTTCGTGTCGCCAGAGACGTCGTTGACGTCGAACACCTGTGCGGAAACGGTGTAAGTGTTGGGCGTTAGCAACTGTCCGGTCAAATCAGCACCTGTGTTGCCAAAGACCGAATACGGGTCGTCATCGCGGCGCACGTTGTTCACGCCGGAGTTGCTGAGAGAAACAAGGGCATAGTCGTCGTCGCCGTTGGTGGAAACCTCAATGGCGTAGGTCGCCTGCGGGTATGCCTGGTTTGCCTGGATGGCGATGCGCCGATTCTGGTCGCCAACGGGCAAGTCCAGGTTCACCAGTGTGAAGCCGGTAACTGTGGGTGGGATGGATGGGCGTGCTTCTACAATAAAGGGAATGCTGACTGCCGCGCCCGCCGTACCCGTTAGCCCATCCCCTGTGTAGGGTGTGGCTGTAATGGTGTAGGTGCCAGCAGTGAGCGCCACACCCGTGTAGTCTGGGTTGGTGGCGGTGAAATCTGCTGCGTCGTCAGAGTCATCGAGAATGCCAGCGGCAGCGGGTGTATTCTGCACGATGCTAAACGCGATACTCTCGATGGACGTGCTGCCTGTGGCGACAAAGTCGTACGTGCCTTCCAAGCCGATGGTGGTGTTTGCCGACAGGATGCCGACGCCTGTTGCGTCGATGCGGTTGTAGGTAATCTGGTCAATGGTGGGGGGTTCGCTGCCAGTGGGACCGCCGCTGCCAACGGATGTGCACGCGCTCCAGGGGTCGCCCGTGTCGTCGGCTGCCTGCTGCGCCTCGCCAGCAGTCACATAATCACCGTTGCTGCACAGCTTGCGCGATGTGCCGTTGGCGATGCCGGGGTAACGTATTGCGTTAAAGTTGCCGGTGTTCGCGCAGTTATCCCGGCTGATGCCCTGCACTGCGCACTGCACGGGGCGGTAGATGCCCTGGTACAAAATGCCTTCACGGAAGTTCTGCGGATTTGCCAGAATAGTGATCGTCGTCAGGGCGACAATCGCCACAAACGCGATCATCAGCGAGTACTCCAGGGTACCCTGCCCACGCTCTAGTTGTTTCAGGTTAAATTGTTGCATGTCTTATCAAGACCTCGCACACTCAATTGCAGTGTTTATAAAACCATGATGGGATGGATTCGCTATTATTTTGCACCAATCAGGGGGGCGCGTCTAGCAGGTGAGGGCATTGCTAACAAACCTTTACATTCTATTACATCAGGTCGGGGTACTGCTGCTGTACTTGCTGCCAGTGATCGGCGCGGGCGGTTACGCTGTAGACGGTGAAAGCCGGCAGTAGCAGCCCAGTGAGCGTGCCGCCATACACACAGCGGGTATCTAGCGCCCAGGCACGGCGCTGGTAGTGCAAAAATGGGTAGTCTCTGTGACCAAACACGATAGGCTTGTCACCGTCATAATGGGCAACCCAATCGCTAGCGCCACGCTGTTGCAGGCGGTCTTCGCCTTCTGGGTGCCCCAGCAGCACGTTGCGGTCTTGCTGCTGGATGGGCACACCGGGTTCGTAGTAGCCGTGTACCAGCAGCGCATCGGGCAAATCCAGATATAGTGGCAGCGTGCGAAAGTACGCGATTGCCTCGGCAAAGTGGGCATCGTCACCAAACTGGCGGCGGGTGATTTCCTGCGTGCTGTTGGTTTGCATGTCGCCATCATGGCTGCGGATGTGCTTGTCCTCCCGGTTGCCCATGATGGAACGGGCGTTGGGGGTGTCCCGGAAGAAGTCCACGACCTCGGCAGGGTACGGTCCTCGGTCGACCATATCACCAATGTGGACGATGTGGTCGTCACGGGTGAGCGGCACCTTGTTTAGCAGGTCGCGCAGCTCGTCGTAGCAACCGTGGATGTCGCCAATGACGAGGGTTTTGGTGGTCGGGTCGGTCACAGTGCAGTCGCTCTAACTTACGTGTGGTTTTCCTGCACTAATCCTTGCTTGTTGTAGAGACGGTGTAAAGGGGGAGGCTTGGCAATTGCGACCCCACCGCACGGGGTTGCAACGTGTGCGTGCGGTTATGGGGCTGCGTTCGCTGCTGCTGACATCCGCGCAAACAGGTCAATATCTAGCTGCATGAACAGGTGTGGCACGTCGATGAAAATCCAGTTTTCGTACAGCAAGTCGCCTTTGCGCGTCCACCAGTCCATCACGCGCATCCCCATCTCTTTGCTGCTGGGGGGGCGCCCAGGTACTCGCCGCTTTCGGTGATTTTGCCGTCTTGGATTTTGCATTTGCAGAATTCATTACGCTGCTGCGGTTGGGATTCGTGCTACGGTGCTTCTGGCAGCTTGTGAAGGGGCTAGCGGCGGGCGCTGTGAAGGGATAGGCGCGGGTGGCAAGCTGGTTCAAGAAGTGGGACGCGCAAGTTAGGGGAGGACATGGGCGGCATATTTGCCACCCGTGCCGCACACGATGGACGCCGTTAGCCGCAGTTGCCGCTGGTACTGACGTGCTGGGCGCTTACCCAACCCACTTGCTCACGATAGACGACGTTATACCACTCCGCTGTGCGGGCGGTTGCCGTCATCGGTGTGAGGTAGGGGATTTCCGCCAAAACAGTTGCTTGCAGGCTTGCCTCTGCGCGGAAGTTAAGAATGTTCGTTGTTGTCACCTGGCAGTTGCTTAACTGTGTGACGCCCGCTGCCACAAGTGTTGTTGTCGCAGTTTGTGTGGTTTGTTCCTGGGCGGTGGTGACGCCCACACCACTGAGCACACTGCTGTACTCAGCCCCACCGACAAGCGTACTGCGCGAGTTATTCACAAGTACTAGTGTTCCCGTCGTAGTAACGGTGGTGCAGGTATATTGCGCCACCTGTGCCACTGCTAGGTACTGTACGGGGCGCGGCGACAAGCGTGTTTCTAGGAAGGCGATGCTGCCTGTACCCAACATACACACCTGAATTTCCTCGGTGAACGTGAGCACGGTTGTTTCCAGTGTGTAGACCTCCACCGCGTACAGGATTTCCTCTTGCAACAGTTCCATATTACCGATTGCCGCCTGCCCTTCGGCGTTGCTCACGTTGATCTCCCGCGAGTACACCGTCGTCTGGATAATTTCTTTCGTGATCGATACTGCCGTCACGAAGGAGGTGCGCAGGCTGGTGATAAACCGCGTGCCGATGTTGATAGCGATCTGCGTGATGTCGATGCTAATAATGGTTGTGGTGCTAGGTGCGGGCGGATCGTCGTCGTCGTCATCATCGTCGCCACCGCCGGGCGGAGGATTCACCACGACATTGCTCGGGCAGCCGTCCGGTTGCGTACCAAAGTCGTTCGGGCAGGTGTCGATCACATCGAACACACCATCACCGTCTGTGTCATCAAACGTGATGCTGAAGAAGGCAATGTCCGTGGGGCCGCTTAGTGAGCTGCCAGCAGCAGCATCCGCGGCAGCAGTCACATCGGGGTCCAGGCACTCCCCGGTGGTTGGGTTATAACGCTGCACGCGGTTGCCCGGTTCGTCGCTCATGTACAGTTCCGTCGTGCTGCGCAAGAACAGCGAGTTCGGGCCGGTGGTGCCGCACGTCACTGTGTCCAGCACGTCGTTAGTGTAGCCCACACCCGGCGCAAACTCTTTCACGCGCATGTCGCCCATGCTGGTGACGTATAGGAAGCCGCCCACCTCGATAATATCTGTGGGGCCGACCAGGCCCGGTGCGGTGAACGCCCCGGTAAACAACCGGGTTGTCGCATCGTAGGTGCGCACCGCGTTGCTGTTCGCGTCCGTCACAAACAGCGTATCGCCGATGCCAATCATGTCGGTGGGGTTCGTCAGGTCGGGGTCGTCTGTGCCCCAAATCGCGCGGAAGTTGCCATTGGTATCGTACATATTAATCGTGCCCGCGCCCTGGTCTGCCACCAGCAGCACATCGATGAAGCCGTTGCCGTCGGCGAAGTCGAACTCGGTGAACAGCAGTCCATTCGGCGCGATAAGCTGTGGACCGGGAACGGGAAGGAGTGGATTGGGTATGAAAACGTCCACGAAGTTACCAGCGAGGTCGTAGCGCTGCACCTCCCCGGAGCCGCGGCTGCTAACGTAGATGAAGTCCCCCCGCCGGGTTAGCCCTGCCGGTCCATCGAGCGGGCTATCGGTGGCGCTGATGCTCAGTTCCGGGAAGTGGGTGTCCGAATTCAGGTCGTATACGCGGATCTCGTTGCTGG
>CAYVGI010000088.1:0-20544 GCA_964451095.1 uncultured Anaerolineaceae bacterium | reverse complement strand
GATCGCCTACAATGGACTGGGACAGTACGAGAAGGCAATAACGGACTTCGACGAGGCAATTGAACTCGATCCTCAATTCACGAATGCTTACAACGAGAGGGGCTTTGCATACAGCAAATTGGGGCAGCTTGTGAGGGCAATTGACGACTACGACCGTGCAATTGAACTCAATCCTCAATTCGCGGATGCTTACCACAACCGTGGGACTGCCTACAACGAATTAGGGCAATACCAACAAGCTATTGATGACTTTACCCAAGCAATTGAGTTCAATCCCCAGCTTGCGACCGCCTATAACAACCGGGGCTTTGCCTATGGCGGATTAGGTCAGTACGAGCGGGCAATTGAGGATTTCGACCAGGCAATTGAACTTGATCCGCATTTTGTAGTTGCATACGATAGTCGGGGTGCTACTTACCGCAATTTGGGACAGTATGAGCGAGCTGTAGAAGACCATAACCAAGCAATTGAACTTGATCCGCAGTACAGTGTTGCCTACTATAACCGAGGGTCTACTTACATCAGCCTAGGAGAGAATCAGCAGGCCATTGCAGACTTTGACAAGGCAATTGAACTTGATCCTCAATTTGCGGATGCTTATCACAACAGAGGGGCCGCATACTACAGCTTAGGACAGATTGATCAGGCGATAATCAACGCTACCCAAGCAATCGTGCTAAATCCAGGGAACCCATCTTCTTTTAACAACCGTGGTATTGCACATGAGCAGCTAGGAAACCTTGACGCCGCCATCGCGGATTATCAACGCGCCCTCGAAATTGACCCCAACTTCACACTCGCGCAAGAAAATCTGGCTAATGCACTGGCGGCACGCGACTAGCCCCGCTTGCCCGTGTGGGATATGTGGGTTAACCCAACGCATTGCCGCCCCGTGCCGCTTTCCTCAAGCCGAACTTAAGCCGGTTTTGCTTGCGCCCGCTCTTCACCCGCCCCTATAATGCATGTCCTGACGAATAGCAACCTGCTCCGGTTAAAAAGGTTTGGCAATGTCCGCCGCAGAAGACATCAAAGCACGGTTAGACATCGTGTCGTACATCAACCAGTACGTGCCGCTGAAGAAAAGCGGCAAAAATCACAAAGCGTGCTGCCCCTTCCACAGCGAGAACACCGCCTCGTTCGTCGTAGACGAAAACCGCCAGTCCTGGCGCTGCTATGGCGCGTGTGCCACCGGCGGGGACATCTTCACATTTGTGGAGCGCTACCACGGCTGGGACTTCAAAGAGGCATTGCGCGAGTTGGGTCAGTTGGCGGGCGTGGAAGTGCGCCCGCGCACCCCGGAGCAAAAACAACGCGCCGACCGCACCGACCTGCTGCGCGGTATGCTCAAAGAGGCGGCGTCCGCCTACCAGAAGAAGCTCTACGACCCGAACGACGCCGGGGCAGTCGCCGCGCTTAGCTACGCCCGCCAGGGGCGCGGGCTAAGTGACGAGACGATTGCCGCGTTTGGCGTGGGCTACGCGCCCACCGGGTGGGATAAGCTGGTGGGGCACCTACAGCAAATCGGCTACGCCCACGAGGACATCCTGGCGGCGGGGCTGGCGGGCAAAAGCGACCGCACCGGCAAGCTGTACGACCGCTTCCGCAATCGGCTGGTTGTGCCCATCCGCGATGTGAAGGGGCAGGTGCTAGGCTTTGGTGGGCGCGTGCTAAACCCCGACGACAAGCCCAAGTACCTCAACAGCCCGCAAAGCGAGGTGTTCGACAAGAGCCGCATCCTGTTTGGTCTGGACTTAGCACGCGATGCCATCCGCCAGACGGAAACCGCCATCATCGTTGAAGGCTACATGGACGTGATTACCGCGCATCAGGCGGGCTACCGCAATGTCGTCGCGCAGATGGGCACTGCCATGACCGAGGCGCAGCTTGATCTGGTTGCGCCCCGGTTCGCCAAGCATGTTGTGCTCGCGCTGGATAGCGACGCCGCCGGGAAAAACGCCACCCGCCGCAGCTTAGAGGTGGCGCGGGAGGCGCTGCGTGCGGACTACACCGGGCGCTTAAGCGTGGATGTGCGCGTGCTGCACATCCCACAGGGCAAAGACCCTGATGACCTCATCCGGGAGAACCCGGCACAGTGGGAGTACGAAGTGGAGCACGCGCTCACCGTGGCGGAGTTCGTGATTGAGATGGAAATGGCGCTGCTGCCCCCGCGCCCCAGCGTGCAGGACAAAGAAGCGCTCGCCCGCCGGGTGATGCCGCTGCTCACGGCGACGGAGAACAACCTGTGGAAGCAGGAAAATGTGCAAAAGCTCGCCATGCGCTTGCTGCTGCCAGAGCGCGACCTGCTGCGCATCGCGCACGAACAGGCGAAGGTTGAGCAGGCACGCCCGCCGCGCCCGCGCAAGCAGGCACCACAGCGCATCACGCCACTGGACGAGCGCCACGACGGTCTGCCGCCGCGCACCGACTACGGCGCACCGCCCGCACACGTAAACGGGCACGGGGCGCATCACAGCGAAGAACCGCCGCCCCGTGCCGATCTTGACGCGGCACCTGTGAATGCGCAGCAACCACCGCAGGTCAGCCAAATGCTGTTGTTCGAGGCGCGGGTGCTGCACGGGCTTATCGACAACCCGCAGTTGTACTATCAACTCAACGGCAGGCTGCGCGAGGTCGCCCGCGCCAACGATATCGAGCCGAAGGGGGCGTTCGGGGCGCTGTGCACCGATGACTTCTACCAGACTGATGTGCGCGAGCTCATGGTGGTGTTCCTGCACGCGCTGCAACAGGACGACGCCGATGTGCGGGATTACATGCTGGCGCAAACTGAGCCGGAACTGTACCCGGTGCTGGAAATGGCGCTGGATGACCCGATGCGTGCCCGCATGGAGAACCCGCAGAAGGTATCTGCAAGGGATGTTGACCAGATCACCCGCAGAATTCGGCGCTCTGGCAGTGTGGTTGATGAACACAGCGACCTCATCGCCCAGGGCATTCGCCTGCGCTGCCGCCGCCTCACCCGTGAGCGCGACGAGCTAGAGCTGATACAAAGGGGTGCCCTGCAAGACCAGGATTATGACTACGCCGACCAGTGTGCCGCGCAAATGGACAGGCTGGTGTGGGCGCTGCACCTGCTGGAACAGGAACAACACATCGTCGCACGCATCCACTAAGCAAGCCGGGGCACGCCCTGGCAATAATGTGAAGAAATGTTCCCTGTTTATGTGTGGCGCTACCTGCAATAATAAATATGCTGCTGCCCGTTAAATGAATCCCCCTTAAGGCTATGGCAAAGAAACGCTCACGCAAAACAAAGCAATCAGTTCAAGAGCCAGTGCAAAGTCCAGTCGACGTGGAAGTGGAAAACGACGGCGAGTTCGAGGACGAGCACGAAGACACGGACTATGACGGTTCGCTCCGCATACTCAATGACGACGGCGACCTCATCGACGACGATTCCGACGACGAGATGGACTATGAGGACGACGAAATGGACGACCTCGCCGCCGTGGAGTCGTCGCTTGCCCCATCGGACGACCCCGTACGCCAATACCTTAAGGAAATCGGGCAGGTGCCGCTGCTGAATTCCAACCGGGAGATGTGGCTGAGCACGATGATCGCAGCAGAAGACCTGCTAGAGGCGGTGATCGACGAGCTTTCCACCATCAAGGATGAAGACGGCAAGGTGCTAGAAGAACTGCCCCTGCCCTCTCCGGTGCAAACCGCCCGCGCCGTCGCCCAGCACATCACAGAGAACTGGCACTCCGTTAAGGTTATCGCATCGGAGTACGACACCTCCTGCCCAGACCTGCGCGGCGTCGTGGATGAGGCACAGTCTGTTTTTGAGAACTGGAACATCGACGCGGACAGCTATGTGCGCCAGTACCTGCGCCAGCACGAGTGGGGACGCGATGAACGCTGGACGGAGCTTGCCCGCCGCCTGTTCGATGTGTTCCAGGGCATTTACACCATGCCATTCGACGTGCAACTGCGCATCCGCACCTACGCAACAGACTGCAACGATATGCTGCCGCTGGAGGAGATGTACGCCAAGCTGGACGAAGCACCCAGCCCAATCGAAACCCGCGAAGAGCAGCTAGAGCGCATCTACGAGCGCGTGGAGTTCAACGCACAGGACGCAACCGAAGCGCTCACCCGCGCTAACCTGCGCCTCGTCGTCAGCGTGGCGAAGCGCTACATGGGGCGCGGCATCAACTTCCTGGACTTAATCCAGGAGGGCAACATCGGCTTGCTGCGTGCGGTGAACAAGTTCGACCACACCAAAGGCTACAAGTTCAGCACCTACGCCACCTGGTGGATTCGTCAGGCGATTAGCCGTGCCATTGCTGACCAGGCACGTACCATTCGCATCCCCGTGCACATGGTAGAGACGATCAACCGTCTGATGCGCATCCAGCGTGACTTAATCCAAACGCTGGGCGCAGAGCCAAACCCGGAGCAAATCGCGCTGGAGATGGACTTCCTGGAGCCGGACGAAGTTGACGAGATCAAGCGGCTGAAGCGCGACGACCAACCGCTAGATCCGAACCTCACGCGCAAGCTGCGCCGCGCCGCCCAGAAGGTGCGCAAGATCATTCGCATCAGCCAGGAGCCGATGAGCCTGGAAATGCCGATTGGTCAGGAGGACAGCAGCCAGCTAGGGGACTTCATCGAGGACGATAAGATTCTCGGTCCGGTAGATGCTGCCAGCAAGCAGCTTCTTAAGGAGCAGTTGCGCTCCGCACTGGGCGTGCTAAGCGACCGCGAGCGCGAAGTGCTGGAAATGCGCTTTGGGCTAAACGACGGGCAGGACAACACGCTGGAAGAAGTGGGCAAGTACTTCGGCGTAACCCGCGAGCGCATCCGGCAGATTGAGGCAAAGGCACTGCGCAAGCTGCGCCACCCGACGCGCTCCCGCCAACTGCGCGACTACCTGGAAATGTAGCGCATCATACGGCGGCAGCGTGCTCGCTGCCGCCGTCCCACTAAGCAATAATACCTCACACTGTCCATTGGTTTGGTTTTGCACCTGCGTGGCAAAACCGTGTTAGAATCTAACACAGACCCCAAGTAGCGTTAGCAAGAGGCACCACCTATGGACAAGCGCATTATTGAGTTTGTGCGGGCGATGCGGGCATCTGGCGTGCGGATTTCCCTGGCAGAGGCACAGGACGCACTCAACGGCATCGACATCACCGGCACAGAAAACCGCGATGTGTTCCGTGAGGCACTGCGCACGACACTCATCAAGGACGCGAACAAATCCCGCGAGTTTGACTACTTCTTCCCGCTGTTTTTCTCCTCTAGCAAACCCCCTATGGAAAACATCCCGGATAATCTCTCCGGTGAAGACCAGCAAAAGCTGCAAGACGCGCTGCAATCGCTGATGGGCAACATGCAGGCACTGCAACAGCTTATGCAGCAGATGATGCAGGGGCAACCCTTTAATGACGGGCAGCTCCAGCAGATGGCGCAGATGAGCGGGATGCAGAACAGCGACGACATGCGCGACCGCCGCCGCATGGAGCGCCGGATGCAGCAGCAAGCGGGCATGAACATGCGCCAACTGCGCGAAATGATCGAAGCGCTGATGCAAGAGCTAGAGGCAATGGGCATGGGCGAACAGCAGCGCGAGGAAATCCGCGAGAAGCTGGAACAAAACGCCCGCGGGCTGGCAGAGCAGATTAGCCAGTATGCCGGGGCGACGCTTGCCGAGAACATGGCACAAACCGACCCCGACCCCCAGGACGACGTGATGGATGTGCCGTTCACTGCGCTGGGGCACGACGAAATCGACCAGATTCGCGGGGAAATCCGCCGCTTGGCGGCAAAGCTGCGCAGCCGTGCGGCACTGCGCCAGCGCCGCGCCAAGTCCGGCAAGCCGGACATCCGCCGCACGATGCGGGCGAACCTGCGCTACGGCGGCGTGCCCATGGAAATGCGCTACAAGACTGACCACGTAAAGCCGTCGCTAGTGGTCATCTGCGACGTCAGCACGTCGGTGCGCTACTGTGCAGAGTTCCTGCTCACGCTCATCTACGAACTGCAAGATCAGGTCGCCAAGACGGACAGCTTTGTGTTCAACGCAGACCTGGCGGAAATCGGGCATGTGTTCCGCGAGTACGAAACCCAGGAGGCCGTTCAGCGAGCGCTGGACGCCAACCCGCCGGGTTACTACGCGACTGACCTGGGCACCAGCCTAGATACGTACCGCCAGGACTTTATGGGCAGCATGACGGGGCGCACCACGGTTATTATTTTGGGGGACGGGCGCAACAACTACCGCGACCCGCGCTTGGATATTGCCCAGGAGATTCAGCGCAAGGCACGGCGGCTGATCTGGTTCGTGCCAGAGCATCCCAACGAGTGGGGCAGCGGCGACAGCGACATGATCGAGTACGCCAAGCGCAGCGACGGCACCTACTACGTGAACAACCTCCGCACCCTGGCCGATGCGGTCGATTCTGTGTTGGCAGACGGATAGCTGCTCTCCGTAGTCTATATACCCTGTAGGGGCGAGATGCGTCTCGCTCCCGCTCCCGATCCCACCGGGTGCATTTCAGATTATTGGCGACATCGCAATGCCCTCACCCCAACCCCTCTCCCACACGTACCTTCGGTACTGGGAGAGCGGGGCTAAAACCGTCCCTACCGTGAGGGTTGCCCTTCGCCTAGCCGCGCAGCGGCGGTTGGCAGAAGGGGATTAAGGGGATGAGGTCTGAACTACCAAAATATTGAAATACACCCGATTCCACCAACATCACCGCCGCGCAAATCGACAACCGCAGCACGGATAACGTCGCAATCGACACCATCACGATTGACACGGACACCTTCACTGCCGCGCAGCTTGGCAGCACCGTCACAGTCACGCTCACCGTGACGGATACCAGCAGCAATCAAGCGACCTGCACAGGCGATGTGTTCGTCACCTCCGTGCGGGACGTGAACGCTGATGGGGTTGTCTCGCCCTCGGATGCGGTGTACGTGGTGAATAACCTTGGCGCAGACGATATGGACGCGGACGTTGATGGCAGCGGTACCGTAGATGATGCTGATGTGCAGTTGGTCTTAGACGCGCTGGGGAGTCGTTTCGACGAGTGACCCAGGTGCCGCAACAGCGCCGGGGGTGGCAGACGTTCGAGGTGGGGCCAGCACGCAGACCATGCCTCCATACTCTACTCTATCCCCGGCACTCACCATCCCCTCACCAACGATTTTAGCATTCTAACGTAACCACTTGTGACCCCTCGTGTTTTTGTAGGTAGGATCCAAGTGGTTAGTACGGACATCGTGACGAATGCGTTTCTGGAAAAGACAAGACCCCGGCGTCAACCTGAAAGACCTGTCCGATATTGAACTCATTGCCCTGGCAAAAGAGGACAAAGAGGCGTTTGGCGAGGTCTACGAGCGTTACGTCGATAAAATCTACAAGTACATTTATTACCGTGTGGGCAACCAGCACGACGCAGAAGACCTTACTTCGCGTGTGTTCTACCGTGCGCTTGCCCATGTGGATGGCTACGAAGACCGTGGTGTGCCGTTCCAGGCATGGCTGTACCGCATCGCGCATAACCTGGTGGCGAACCACCACCGCGACAAGGGACGCCGCAAAATTATTCCCCTGGACGAGTACATTGTCAGTGGCATGTTCACCGGGCCCGAAGGACCGGAACGCGCCGCCGAGGACACGGAAGACCGTGAACGGCTTCTTGCCGCCATCCGCCAATTGCCAGAAGACCGCCAGCAATTATTGATTCTCAAGTTCGTTGATAGGCTGTCCAACGCCGAAATCGGGGAGATTATGGGGCGTACTGAGGGCGCAGTGAAGTCATTGTATCATCGTACACTGACCGCCCTACGCGACGATTTATTGCCCGCACCCGGCGCACAGGCGGCAACAAGAAAGGCAAAATAGACGCTTTATGTCACAGTCTAGTCCCTATGATGTGCGCGTGCAGGACTTCCTCACCGCGCTAACCGACGCCCACCTGAGCGGCAAACGCCGCCCAGACATGTGGAAGCTCGCCGTGCAGTACGACATTCCCGCTGCGGAAGCACAAACCCTGGCACAACTGGTGTTGCAGCTAGACGCAGCGTTCGAGGAGGTGGCACCTGCTGCCTCGTTCAAGCAGGAGCTACGCCAAAAGCTCACCGGAGAGGTACAACCCAAGAGTGTGTTCGGGCAGGCACGCCACGTGCCGCCGCGCTTTCAGGTCGCTGCTGCTGCCGGGCTGGTGGTCGCACTGGCGTTCTTGGGTCGTAAGCGGCTTGCCGTGCGCGTGCGCCAACTGCTGCCGCAGCTACGCGATGCACAGCGGGAAGGCGGTTCCGTGGAGTTCTTGAACTCCTAGCCGAAGCACGGGGCATAGCAGCGTCGCTGTGCCCCCTACCCCCCCACATATTCGCCGTGCCTAGCCAAACGCCTGGATACCCGTCTGCGCACGCCCCAGGATCAGCGCGTGGATGTCGTGCGTGCCCTCGTAGGTGTTCACCGTTTCCAGGTTAATCATGTGGCGGATGACGTTGTACTCCTCCAGGATGCCGTTGCCGCCGTGCATATCCCGCGCCACCCGAGCGATATCCAGTGCCTTACCGCAGTTATTCCGCTTGATGATCGAAATCATCTCCGGGGTGTAACGGTGCTCGTCGAACAGACGCCCCACCCGCAGTGCCGCTTGCAGCCCCAGCGCGATCTCAGTTTGCATATCCGCCAGCTTCTTCTGGATCAGTTGGTTTGCCGCCAGCGGACGGTTAAACTGCTTGCGATTGAGCGTGTAGTCGCGGGCGGCGTGCCAGCACGCCTCTGCTGCGCCCATCACCCCCCACGCGATGCCGTAGCGGGCGCGGTTCAGGCACTCGAACGGCGCTTTCAGTCCTTCGCCCTCTGGCAGCAGGTTTTCCTCTGGCACTTCCACATTTTCCATCACAATCTCGCCTGTGGGCACACCCCGAAAGCTAAGCTTGCCCTGGATTTGCGGCGTAGATAGCCCTGCCATGTCGCGTTCTAGGATGAAGCCGCGTATTTTGCCGTTGTGCGCCGGGGACTTCGCCCACACAACGAATGTGTCGGCAAGGGTGGCGGTGTTCCAGCGCTTGTGCCCGCTAATGCGGTAGCCGCCGTCGATTTGCTCTGCGCAGGTCGTCATCCCGGCGGGGTCACTGCCCGCGTCCGGCTCAGTTAATCCAAACGCGCCGATGCGCTCTCCGCGTGCGAGCGCGGGCAGGTACTTCTCGCGCTGCGCATCGCTGCCGAACGCGTGAATGGGGAACATCACCAGCGACGACTGCACACTGAGCATTGTGCGGTAGGCGGAGTCTACACGCTCCATCTCGCGGGCGATCAGCCCGTAGGCGACGTAGTTGGCGTTTTGCCCGCCGAACTGCCCCGGCAGTGTGACGCCGATAAGACCACGCTCCCCGAACTCCTGGTAAATAGCGGGGTCGGCGGTTTCGGTGCGGTACGCCTCGCCGATGCGCGGTTGCAAGTATTCCTGGGCGTAGTCGCGGGCGCGGTTACGGATTGCCTTTTCGTCGTCGGTCAGTTGATCTTCCAATAAAAGGGGGTCATCCCACTGAAAGTTATATTTACCCATGTGTTTTCTCCGGGGGAGTTACTTAACAGCAAAGCATAGCTGCGCCTCATTGTAGCGTAGCATCAGCGTTTTTGGGCGAGCTTCCACGCGCTGCCAGCGAATGCGACCACCCCACCTGAAAAGACGATGTGTGCCGCCGCGCATCGTCCCTATTGCGCCTAGCTGCGTGTGGTACAATCGCCCGCCGTGAATAAAATATACGGCGCAAGATGAGAGCGTTATTTCTGACCGTCCGATAATCAAGGGGCGTATTGAGATGATAGAAGTAGAGAACTTGGTGAAGCAATATGGCAACTTCACCGCCGTGGACAACATCACGTTCACGGCGCAGCCTGGGCAGGTGACCGGCTTTCTCGGTCCGAACGGCGCGGGCAAAACCACCACCATGCGTATCCTCACGGGGTACCTGCCGCCGACAGCGGGCAGGGCGACCGTCGCCGGGCACGATGTGTTCGACGAGAGCATGGAAGTACGCAAGCGCGTGGGCTACCTGCCAGAAAGCGTGCCGCTGTACCGGGACATGACCGCACGCGGCTACCTGCACTACATCGGCGAAATTCGTGGCGTGCCGAACCTCCGCAGCCGCGCCGATGAGGTGCTCGACCGAGTAGGACTGCTAGACCGTGGCAAAAGCCGCATCCGTAACCTGTCCAAGGGTATGAAGCAGCGTGTGGGGCTGGCAAGCGCCCTGCTGCACGACCCGGATGTCATCATCCTGGACGAACCGACCATCGGGCTAGACCCAATCCAGGTGGAAGAACTGCGCGACCTCGTGCGCGAACTAGGGCAAGAGCACACCGTCATGTTCAGCACGCACATCCTCAGCGAGGCAGAGCAGGTGTGCGACAAGGTGGTCATCATCAACCGTGGGCAGATCGTCGCCGCAGGCGCACCCAATGCGCTGCGCACAGAGTTGGAAAGTGGCGGGCGCATCCTCGTGCGCGTCGATGGCGTTTCCAGCGATGAAGACCTGGAAACCGCCCGGCTAACGCTGGAAAAGATGGAAGAGATTGTGCACGCCGATGTGCAAAACGGCGCACTGGTCGTCACGCCGTCCAGCCCACATATTGACCCCCGCCCGGAGATTGCCCGCACGGTGATCGAAAACGGCTGGGATCTGGTGGAACTGCGGGCGCTCGCGGCAGACCTGGAAGAGATCTTCCTGGAAGTGACGCGGCGCGGGCACCAGCTAAGCACCACAGACGGCAACGGTGCTGGCGTCAAAGTGGTGGAGGCACCCCAGGCAGCACGAACCACAGCGGATGCCCCCGCAGACGAGGCAAACGAAGCAGACGAAGCACCCACAACAGACGATGACGAAATGGAAACGCAAACCAAGGAGGATGGTCAATAACCATGCAGGCAATACTGGCAGTTTACAAGCGCGAGGTCGCGCTGTACTTCCGCTCTCCCATTGCCTACGCCATCGCGTTTGCGATGTACGGCTTTATCGGGCTGCTCTTTGTAGCGAGCGTGGTGCAGGCAATCCAGGTGAACACCCAGCCGCAGCAGTTTGGCGGTGGGCAGCAAATCCCGGCGAGCGTGCTGTTCAACTCACCGGACTTGCTCACGTTCTTGTTGTTTCTCATTGCGCCGCTGCTCACCATGCGGCTGATTGCCGAGGAAAACCGCGAGGGCACGCTAGAAGTGCTGATGACCCTGCCCATGAACGAGAGCGCGTTCATTATCGGCAAGTTCCTTGCCGCGTGGACGTACTTCACCGTGCTGCTGGGCATTCTGGTAGGGGTACAGCTTGCCCTGCTGGAGTGGATTGGCAATATGGACTGGGGTGTGGCGCTGACGAGCATCCTGGGGGCGTGGCTGTACGGTGGTGCGGCGCTCGCCATCTGCATGATCTGGAGTGCGCTAACGGAAGATCAGATTGTGGCAGCGTTTTTGGGCGCAGCGACCATCCTCGTGCTGTTCCTCAGCAACACGCTTTCCATCTACCTGAACAACCTCAACACCGCGGGCACCAACCGTTTCCTGGAGATCCTGAGTAATTTCTTCCAGGAAATTGGGCTGAATGTGCACTTCACCACCGGGCTAGCAAACGGGTTAATCCGCGCAGAGGACATCGTCTACTACCTATTGATGATTGTCGGGGCGGTGTTCATTACCACCCGCCTCGTTGAAACACGACGCTGGAGGGGCTAACAGCATATGACCGATCAGAATATGGGCACACCAATAGAACCCACAGAGGACGTGGAAACGTCCGCAGCAGAGCAGCCGATTATCCCGCCCGTGGTACTGCTGTCGATCAGCGGTGTGGCGGTGCTGGTGGCACTCATCGTCGCACTGGTGACGGCACAGCTTGGCGTGGTGGGCTGGGCGGCGCTGGCAGTAGCGCTGCTGAGCCTGGTGCTGCTGGTGGTGCTGGCACCGCAGCAGGCAGTAGACGTGATTACCGGGCGCAGTGCCCGCTTTGGCGGCACCAGCGTGATCGTTACCATCATTTTCCTCGCCGTGCTGATTGCGGTGTACTCGTCCGTTGCCAGCCAGAACTGGACCTACGACGTGTCGCAGACGGATCAGTTCTCATTGAACGACGCGAACCGCGATGCGGTGGCGCAGTTGGGGGCAGATACCACCATCCCGCCGATTGAGATCATCGGCTTCTACGATGCCGCGTCTAACGCGAACCAGGAGCGCACCGAAACCCTGCTGGCAGACTACGAAGCAGCAAGCAACGGCAAGATCACCTACCAGTTCATCAACCCAGATCGGCAGCCGCTGGAAGCACAGCGCTTTGAGGCGAACAACGGCTCGCTGGTGGTACGCAACACCAGCAATGAAGACCCGGAAGCAGCAGAGCTGGTAAACACCAACTTTGGCTTCGACCAGGTGCAGCTAACCAATGCCATCCTCGCCGTTAGCGCGGGCGGTGACTTCCGTGCGTACTTCATCAGCGTGCAGGACGGCGTCTCCATCGAGACAGACGCGACAGAGGTCGTCGGCATCCTGCAAGATCGCTTCAACTGGGATGTGCAGGAGGTCAGCTTCATCGACCTGCTGGGCGAGGAAAGCGAGATCACACTGGGCGACACCAGTGTGGACGGCGAGGTCGTGGGTATCATCGGCGGTAGCCAGACGCTGGGCGATGCCGAGGTTGAACTGCTGACCAACTACCTGGACGAAGGCGGCAGTGTCGTGTTGTACGCCTCCCCAGACCTGGAAGACCCCGCGTTGGCATCTACCCCGGCGCTGAACGACTACCTGGCGGAGAACTTCGGGCTCAGCTTTGACACCGACACGATCATCCTGGACTTGCAGCAGTCGGTTGGCTCGGCAGATACCATCGCCGCCGCCGACATCACCCGCAACATGTTCATCACGGCGCAAGTCCCGCAGAACACCGCGTTAATCGCACAGGTTGCACGCAGCATCACCGTGGCAGAGGCAGCACCCGCCAACGTGACCACGTATGATCTTGTGCGCACGTCGCCCACGTCCTATGCCAAGTCTTACCAGGCATTGCTAGACCAGGATGTGGAGCAGACTGACGAAGACCCGGCGGGTCCGTTGACGGTGGTCGCAGCGGCAGAGAACACCGAAACCGGGGCGCGTGTTGTCCTAATGGGCAGCAGCAGCATCCCGCTAGACCAGCTTTCGCAGTTGCAAATCGCCGCCAACCCCGACCTGAGCTTTAGTGCGCTGGTGTGGGCAACGGGCTTCGATGACTTCGTGCGTGCCATCCCGCAGGTGCAAGAACTGGACGTCAACCCGGCAGATAGCCCGGTGGTGGCGGGGCAGCAAGAAGTCAACATCCTGAGCACCATCAGCCTGTTTTTGCTGCCGTTTGGCATGCTTGCTATCGGTGGTGTGGTGTGGGCGTTCCGGCGGCGCAGCTAACCCAAGTCAATCAACATCTCCTGTAACCCACGCACAGCTCAATAGGACGCGCCCCGGCGCGTCCGCGCTGTGTGTTGGGTTGTAGGAGCGAAACGGACATTGATCGCAACATAACAAGGAGGAGAACTGACTATGCGGCTGAACCCGCGTAACTTAGTGTTTATCGTTGCACTGGTGGTGGTGCTAATTGTGCTTATTGTGCTGGGCAACCAGGGCGGCGACGGTGAAGCGACCCCCACGCCAGATACGGTTGCGGAAACTGGCTCGCTGTTCCCGGAGCTCGTGGCAGACCAGACGGTTATTAACCGCTTTGAGGTGCGCGAACTACCTCAATCGCCGGATGCAGACGCCACCGAGGAGCCAACCGAGACCGCCACCCCGACGCCTATGTTCACCCCGGTTATTCCGCCGCCCACCGCCGTGCCAGAAGGTCCGCAGGTGGTGGTGCTGCGCAAGGACGCGGACAACTTCTGGGCAATCACCGAGGCAACGTTTGAGCAAGAACTCGGCGTTGACCAGGCAACCGCAACCGGCACCGTAAGCATCGTGGCAACACTCGAATACAACGACCGCTTCTCACTAGAGGAGACGGGCGGCACGCTGGATGCGTTCGGGCTGGAAGAACCCGCGTTTGAAATCATCCTGGCGAGCACCGAGGAAGAGTTCCGGATGTTTGTGGGCAACCAGAACCCCGCTGGCACCCGCTACTACGTCCGCACCAACGATGACACGGACACGGTTTACCTGGTGGTGAGCAATCTGATTGACAACATCGTGTCTACCATCCAGGATCCGCCGTACGTGCCATCGCCCACGCCGACGGCGACCCCCACCAACACACCGAACCCGTTCAGTGAGGTAGAGCAAACGCAAACTGCTGAGGCAGACCTTGCCATCACACAGACGGCGATAGCCACGCTGTTCCCCAGCCCCACCTCCGCCCCCGTAGGTCCCGGCGCAGAAGTAGAGGGCACCGAGGAAGTCATGGAAGAGGCGACTGAGGACGCAACGGAAGAACCCACGGAAGAGGCGACTGAGGAACCCACGGAAGAAGCAACCGAGGAAGCGACCGAAGAACCCACCGAGGAAGCGACCGAAGAATCCTAGCGCAAACCTGTGGGGCGAGGTGAAACTCGCCCCACACCCCACCTAATCCTGCGTCTCGTTCAAAAAGCGATAAATCGCAGCAAAGTCCAGGTCGCCTAGCCCCTGCCGCACCGCTAGCTGATACACTTCCTTCGCGGCGTTGCTCGTCGGCATGGCAACCCCCTGCTCATACGCCGCCGTGGACGCCATCTGTAAGTCTTTTTGCAGCCAGCGCAGCGGGAACTGCACGTCGGTGTAGTCGTCCTGCGCCATCTTCTCGCGCTTGCTGCTAAGCGCAGGTGCCACCAACGGACCGCCCAACAGCGAGTTGAACAGCGTTTCCTCTGCGATGCCCAGCCCGCGTCCCAGCGCAACCGCCTCCGCGAACGCCATCATGCCCGTTGCCAGCAGGTGATTCACCACCACCTTCATGCTGATGCCCATGCCCTGTGCGCCCATGTGTGCCACGCGGCTGCCCATCGCCTCGAACAGCGGTTGGCACTGCGCCACGTCGTCATCTGCGCCGCCCACAAAGAACACCAACTGCGCGTTTTCTGCCTGTGGTTTGGTGCCCGCCACCGGAGCATCCATGAAGCGCACGTTGTGTGCCTGTGCTGCTGCCGCCATCTGCCGGGAGAACGACGGGTTGACGGTGCTGCAATCCATCCATAGGGTGTCCGGGCGCATAGCGGATAGAAAGCCGTCCTCGCCGTGTGCCGTTTGCTCTACCGCCTGCGGATGTGCCAGCATGGTAATTAGCACGTCCGCCGCCTCCCCGACCTGTGCGGGCGTCTCGGAAAGAGTCGCACCGTTGGCAACCAGCGTGTCTGCTTTGTGTGGCGTGCGGTTGTACACCGTGAGCGCATAGTCGTGTTTTTGCAGGTTCGCCGCCATGCGAACCCCCATAATGCCCAGCCCGATAAATCCGATGTTCATGAATCGCGTTCCTTCTCTTTTTCGTTTGTTTTGTCACTCGTTATCAGGTCGCGTGGCGCGTATTGCCCTTCCTCATGGGCGCGGTAGCCTGCGATCTTGCGGTCTAGCAGTGCCACCGTCTCGCGCAGGTCGTCCATGTGAGCCAGCACAACTGCCCGGTGCGCTTCCAGCATCTCCCGCCGCTCCGTGATCGTGTCATCGCCGGCGTGGAACAGCGCCACGTAGTGCTGCATATCGCTGATGGACATGCCTGTTGCCCGCAGCCGCTTGAGGAAGTCCACGCGGCGCACATCCTTGTCGCCGTAGCGACGGTGCCCGTTGTCGGCGCGGTCAACCGGGTCAATCAGCCCGATGCGCTCGTAGTAGCGCAGTGTGTCGATGCTAATGCCCGTCTCCTGCGCCATCTGCTTGATGGTTCGTTTCATAAAGTTGTCCGTTGGTGATGCATCATCCTGCTTTGACGTCTTTGCACAGGGTACAACCTGGAGTGCACTCCAGGTCAAGTGGGGAAATGGAGTCTAATCATCGAGTAGGGCAGTAATGCGGTCAGCATTGTGCTGCCCCACAAGCTGGTACAACCCCAGCAGTTCGGCGTAGGCCTCGTCCCCGCCGATGATTTGCCAGAACGACTGCCCGATCACAACCGCCTGCTCAAATGGGGTGTACAGCCGCACGATTGACCAGTTGTAGTCGTCGTGGGTCAGCCCGTAGGGGTTGTATGGCAGCGCGAAGTACGCCTGCACCTGTGGGCGTGGGTGGTCGCGCAATAAATGGAGCCGTAGCAAGCGTTGGGTCACTTCCAGGCACTGCCCCTTGTTGGCATATGGCGACTTGAGTTCAAAGAAGTACTCTGTGCCGTCGTGACCGAGCACGTACAGGTCAGCGCGGGCAGTGCGGCGCTCGGTATCGCCATCATCGTTGGCGGCAAGCACCGCCGCCACCATTTCGTTCAGGGTCGGGCGGGTTGTCCCTTCCTCTGCTGCGTGCTCGAACTGTGCTACCCGCCGTTCAATCTCGTTGAGCGCGTTCAGGCTCACCTCGCCGCTCAGGTCGTAGCTGCGCTGGGCATCCGCGTGGTTTTCCAGGGCGATGAGCCGGGCACATTCTTCAAACGAAGTGCCAATGCCCGTCACCAACCCCCTCTGGAATGTGCTGATGCGGCGCACCTCTGCCGGGATCATCGCCGCATAAAAGGGCTGCAATTTGCCGTGTGGGTCTCGTAGCCGCAGGTAGTTTTCGGGGGTGTCTATCTCGTCAATTTGCCGATCTGTCGCCCGGTTGATGTTCGTGTCAATCAGATTTTGCAGATACACCAAGATTTGCTCGCGGGTTTCGCGTTCCATACATCATCGCCTCACTGTTTGTGCCAGATGAATACCGATTCGTAAAACTCGCTGGAGCGGCGCCCGGTGCGGCGGTTCACATGCCGCTTGACGACTGCCTCTACATCCACGCCGAGCCGCTCTGCCACATCCGGGTACAAATCGTGCTTGTCCCCGGCAACAACAATTAACCGCCCACCTGTGGGCATGGCACCCAGCGCGTTCTCGAACACACCGGCAATGCCGTCTAGGTAACTTGCCTTTGCTCGTTGGCTGGTGCCATCAGCGGCAGCGCCAATTTCAGCTATGCGTCGGTCTGCTAAGCCGAGCAGTTCGTAGGCGTAGACGTGCTGTTGGTGGTAGTCAATCAATCCCACGTAGGGTGGGCTAGTGACCACCCCGTTGATGGGGGGTAGGTCGAGCGTGCGGCTATCTGCATGGTGAATGGTGACATTGGCATCGGTGCGCAGTTTGCTAAACTCGCGCAGCCGTCGAATGGTGTCTCGACTGTAACGCTTGAGGAACTTGTACGCTTCTTGGACGGGCATACAGGTGCGGGAGTGCTTGTAGCAGTAGTACGGCTCGGTTTGAGGTTGCTTGGGGAAGTCCAGGTCGTAGTGGGGCGTCATCCGGGCAGAGCGGGCAGAGCGGCTGAGAATAATCTTGAGTAGGTCAGTGCATTGGTAGCCGCCGCTGCGAATCAGGTTGCGGTACGTAATTAGTTCTTGCAGTGCACGTGGCGCGTACCACGTATCCAGGTAGTCGTTGCCTGTTTTAAACGTGAATTCAGTTTCATGCGCTGCTGCGAACAGCGGCAAGTCCTGGAAGTTTGGCGTTTGCTGGTTCACCTGCTGCTGCGTTTGCGCCAGGATGTCGTTGATCTCTTCGCTGGCACGCTTCAAGTCATATGCTTGTGTTTTGACTGTGCACAGCAGCACATTAAACGCACTGATGTCGGTGCCGACAGCATGAATACCCAATTCGTTTGCCTGCACAAGCGTCGTGCCAGAGCCAGCAAACGGGTCGTAGACTGTTTGACCCGGCGCGAAGTACTTGCGTAAGAAAATCTCGGCAAGTTGGGGTACGAACTTGCCGAGGTACGGGTGCAGGCTGTGTACATGTTTGGTGCGTTGTTTCTGAGGCAGGTCTTTTTCGCGCCAGTTGAGGTTGAGTGCGTCCAGCGGTGTTTCCGCAGTTATGGTTGCGGCAACGGTCGGCGGTTTGCCATCACCGTACAGCGCCACGCGGCGTTCCTCGTTTGTGTGTGTTTGCTCCGGTGTTTTTTCCACTGCAAAACGCCCCAGCTAAATCCAAAAATTTGTGCGTTTCGCTATCATAGTATAGGCGTGGGGATATATCAAATACTCTGGTTGCTCGTTGCCAAAACGAGGCACGCCCCAAGCGGTTTCGCAACGTACCCCACCTCTAAATCCCCTCCTCGCGTGCGATGCGGGGACTTTCTCGCAATCCTCCCCCTCGTCCGTTTACGGAGTGGACTGAGGGGGTGAGGTCTGACAGAAAAGCAGGACTGGCAATCAGGGTATCAAATGTAGGTAGGCGAGATTCATCGACAGGTGATTCAATTGCCAGGAGTGGGCTAACCCATCCGTCGACACGGCAGCTCGTGAGTCCCACGCGGCGGCTATTCCGTCGCCTGCTCGACGTTGAGCAGCTGGTCTGTGGTCACCACGGTGGCGAACTCACCGTGCAGGCTCGCCAGTTCAACTGCGTGCACCACCGCCGCCGAGAACGTCGTGCCGTCGGCCCCCGTACGCGCAAAGGTCGCGGTCGCATCGCCGACGACAAACGTCTGGAAACCCAGGTTGCCTGCCATCCGCGCCGTTGTAGATACACAGTGATCTGTGACCAACCCGACGAGCACGACCGTCTGTGTGCTCGCGTCGCGCAAGCGCTGCTCCAGGTCGGTTCCGATGAACGCGCTGTTGACCGATTTCTGGATTAGCGGCTCATCATGCTGCGGCGCGACAATTGCTTTGATCGCGTTGCCTGGCAGGTGCGCTTGCAGGGGGGAATCTGGCTGTGTGGACATGTGTTGGATGTGGTAAACAGGGCGGTTCATCTGGCGCCAGTGGGTTAACAGGCGTGCCATGTTCTGTTCGGCGTCAGGATTGTTGCGTGCGCCATGCTTTGGCGCATCTATCCCAACCTGAACATCAATGAGAATGAGTGCGCTATTGTGTGGCAGTGTATTCATGCGACGTCTCCTAGGTGAAACTGCGTTTTATAACTCTACCGCTGCGTGTAAGAGGGAATACTGACCCAAAATGAGTTCGCGGCGGTGCCCACGTTAAATGTGTTGGCACGGGCGGGGGCGGTGCCAAAAGCATGACCGCGATAGCATAAAACAATCACCCACTGTCGGTGAGTAGTTGTTTGTTTTTTGGCAACCATGCCGATGCTGGGTGCTGCCGTCACTGCGCCTTCACCAGTTGTGATAGCGCTTGCCGCCACTGTTCTACTGCTGCCAAAGCCGCATGGCGTTGGGCGTCCGTCAGCAGGGACGGAAACGGCAGGGCATCCAGCGTGTAGCGTCCATCCTGCTCAAGGAGTCCAGCAATCGCGCCCTGCTGGTAAGCCCGGTCGTATAGTCCCTGTGTTTCCACACGCACGGCATCCCCGCGCAGGGGCAGTGCAAAGGGTCTGAGGGGGTCTTCTACATCATTCACCAACACACGGGGGAGTTCTGCGGGTAGGTAAACGGCAGTGTGATAGGCGTGGCGTGCCACCAGCGGGTTACGCAGCAGGCGCTGCACAGAGCGAGTCGCATCTAATTCCACCACGTTCACGCCCCGCTCCAGGAACAGCCGCCCGCGTTGTTCTCGATAGCGTGCCATGTCTGACGGGTGGGTTTTGTTTCGCGGGGAGATGACCTCTACGACGGTAACAAGCTCGCCCGTGTCCATGTCACTGATGTGCAGCGCGTCTAGCTCCGGCTCCTCGTCGGTGACGGCAGTGCCCGGTTCTAGTTCCAGGGCAGCGGCAGCAGCATCGTAGTTCCAGTCCGGGGCTGCGGGACGTTCTGGTAGCGTGTCTTGAATGTACACATCGGGTTCTCTGCTGGCAAAGATTTGCAGGCTCGCTTCCTTGCCCGCCTGGTAGCCCAGCGCCATCAGGTCATCTTGCAGGTGCGCTTGCATGGCATTGATGATGCCGCTGTGCAACTGATAAAAATAATGTGCCGCCTCCGCCCAGGGGTCAATGCGACCGGGAAATGCGCCTTGCTTGCGGTGCTGAATGTAGGCGGGACTGTGCCGCTTGCTCATGGACGCCCTCGCTAACGTGCCTGCTTCAACCTCAGTGTACCATGCCCTGGCGGGCACCCATGCCCGTGCAAATCCGCGTGCAGTATGATTTCGGTCTGAGGTTTTACTTACGCCGGGACAGAATCACCACGGTAGGCAAGCACCAAAAAATCAGTTGCGACGCCTCGCGCCCGCAGCGCCTCAAATAGCGTTTTGTCGTGGTGATCCACCTCAATAACGATCTTTCCGCTGTCCAATCGGGCAACCAACACCGTCCCGACCACACGCCGCCCACGCACCGTCGCAATATCAATCACGGTGTAAATTTGGTCGGTATCATTGGTGGTCAGGTAAGCGTCATCGTTTAGCCCCTTGCCCGTGTACTTTTGCATTTCTTCTAACAAGATTTGCTTCAGAGTGGTAGTGTCCATCGAACTATCTCTTCCTAAGCTGGGTCAAAAATCACAAATGGTATTGGTTCCTTCCACTCGACTTTATCCATATCAGGCCGCATAGCATAAAAAGTCA
>CAYVGI010000087.1:0-20776 GCA_964451095.1 uncultured Anaerolineaceae bacterium | reverse complement strand
CACGCTTACCGCTGGAAACCGTGCAGTGGTACGAATCCGGCGAGACGGCAATCCCCATGCACGAGCTTAATGTGCTGGCACGCGGCGTGAACAAAACCATGTCCTACTTTATGGAGACCAGCGGCGCTATCGGGGAGCTGTTGCAAACCCGCGAGGAGTGGAAGCACTTTTCCGAACTACCGGAGGATGTGCGGGCGTTCGCAGCGAACCCGGTTAATATTGGCTTTATTGAAATTGCAATTATGCTGAGCAAAATGCCCACCGATAAATTGCGGCAGGTGGGCAGCAGTATCGTAGACATCACCATGTAGGCTAAATAAGAGAATAGGAACCCAACCACGATGAGCAGTGCAGACGAACTCAAAGACAAAGGCATCGAACTGTACCAGCAGTACGATTACGAGGCAGCAGCGAAGGCGTTCGAGCAGGCGAAAGAGGCGTACACCGCTGACGGCAAGCAGGACATGGCGGCGGAGATGATGGTCAACATCGGTCTCATCCACCGGGCGCTGAACGAGGGGCAGCAGGCGCTGGACATGATGCAACAGGCGCTGCGGGTGTTCCAGGATGAAAACGACAGGCTGCGCACTGCGCAAACGCTGGGCAACATGGGCGGTGTATACGCCAAGATGGACGACAAAGAACAGGCTTACAACTGCTATCGCCAGGCGGCGGATATCTTCGAGGAACTGGGCAAGAAGAACATGTATGGCGAAACGCTGCTGGCGATGGGCAACCTGCAAGTGAAAGACGGTAAGTTCATGGACGGCGCGGCAACCTACGAGGTCGGGTTGGAGAACATGGATAACCTATCTGTCAACCAGAAGGTGATTAAGGGGCTGCTGGGCGTGCGTAACCGCTTCATTGGCACGGGTGGCAAACCCGACGCCATCGAAGGCAAAGACGAGAAGGCAGACGAAACGACGTCCAACTCCTAACAAGCACTGGTGAGGGGGCAAAGTTGCCCCTCATACCCTGCCCCACCATGACCTGTGCATGGCTTTTCTGCCTAAACTGCCTATGATGTCCCCCGGCAGAATGTAACAGACTGGTTCCCAAAAACTTGTCGAATGTCTCAACCGATCAATCCTTGATGCGGCGGCAGCGCCCGGTGCTGGTAGCGCTGCTGACCGTGTTTTTGGCATGTGTGTACATGCTCACCTACAGCGCCCGCATTGAATCGACGGACACGCTGTTCATGTTCGATGCCACCGCGAGCCTGGTGCGCTTTGGCGATTTGCGCCTGGATTTAACCGCCGGGGAGCGCCGCTACTGGGAGTATGAAGAACCTTTACCCGACCTCCCCCTGCTGCGGGTGGACGCAGAACCGCTGCAAATCCTGCTGGCGGCACCGCTGTACTGGCTGGCAGACCACGCGCCGGGGATTGGGCGTGTGCATACGGTGTGGCTGTTTAATGTGGGGGTGACGGCGTTGGCGGGCGGGCTGTTTTACCTGTACGCGCTGCACCTGTGCAGGGACGACGTGACGGCGCTCATTGCCGCGCTGCTGATGGGGCTGAGCACGATTGTGTGGGCGTACAGCAAAACGTTCTTCCAGGAGCCGTTGACGCTGTTGCTGGTGCTGCTGGCGGCGTATTGCGTGGAACGTTGGCGCAGTGCAGGTTGGCGGGCGTGGGGCTGGGTTGCGGCGGCGGTAATTGCGTTTGGGCTGGGGCTGCTGGCGCGGCGGGCGGCACTGCTCGCGCTGCCGTTGCTGGCGATTATCGCGTTCCCGTGGCTGGACGTGCTGTTTCGCCCGCGCTGGTGTCGGTGGGGCGTTCTCGTCGCTGTGCTGGTGATTGCACCTGTGCTGTACGCATTCACACGCGGTGCATCCTATGACGAACTGATTGTGCTGTTCCCATACCGTGCCGACGAGCCGTTTAACACGCTGGTGCACCGGGCGGAGTTCAACCAGGGGGTGCGTGCCCATCTGTTTTCGATTGGGGGCAGCCTGTGGGGGACATCGCCCATACTGCTGCTGGCAGTGCCGGGCATGGTCATGTTGGGGCGGCGTAACCAGATGCGCTATGTGCTGGTTGCGCTGACGGGGCTGCTGCTGTACACGCTGGTTTATGCGTATGCCAGCGGTGGGCTGTGGTTCGGTGGGCTGAGCTGGCCCCCGCGCTTTCTGGTGCCGCTGGTGCCGTTCTGGATGTTGTGTGCGCTGCCGATGATCGTGTGGTTACGAGCGCGTGTGCGCCCATGGGCGCTTGTGGCGGTGGTTGTGCTGCTTGGCTACAGCTTGTGGGTACAGTTTAATGCGCTGAGCTACTGGTGGGGCGAGTACACGCCGCTGCTGCCGCCGGAGGCACAGGGCTTTATCGAGTGGCGCGGTGGGCTGAACGACCCGCGTTACCTGCGCTGGGTGCTGCTGCCGCGCTTGTGGGGCACGGTGCCGCTGGATTTCGCCTGGGTGCGGACGGGCACGCCTGCTTTCGGTGTGATGTTCGCGGCGGGTGCTGCGGTGATGGCGCTGGTTATTGCGTGGCTGCGCCGCCCACGTTTGCTGTCCCCGCGTTTGCGTGCGGGTTTGCTTGCTGCGCCGCCGCTGGCGCTGGTTGTGATGCTCAGCGTTGGGCTGTGGCTCATCCGCGTGGACGATGAGTATCTGGCGTTTAGCCCCGGTTTGCACCGGGCGGTTGATGTCATCAACCAGGAGATGACCGCCGATGACTTGCTGATTACGTCGCAGCTTGGCTACGAGCGCTTCTTCCTCAACTATGGCGCGGTGCGCGGCACACGCATCATCAGCTTGCCGGAGCACCCCGGCGAACAGCCCAGCCCCGACCAACCCGCCGTCGTTCGCTCTCCACACCCGGCAGACCTGCTGGAAAACCCAACTGCCGCCTTCATCCACACGGTAGCGCGTGACCGTGAGCGGCTGTGGGTGCTGCACCACAGTGCGCCGTACATTCCGTGGTCTGTGCGCCCGCTAGAGCGTTACATGGCGGCGGTTTACTTCCCGCTGCGCACGATTGACACATCTGAGGGGGATGGGCTGCCCGTGCGCCTGACGGAATACATCACTGCTGCGCAGCATGACCCGTACACGCTGGCGGGCGCACAGTACCCGTCTGCGCTGCGTTACACCCGCGCTGACGATACGCTGGCGCTGGCGGGCTACAACCTGCCGCTGGGAAGCGCGTACCCGCCGGGTGCTGCGGTGCCCATCTCGCTGTACTGGGTGGCGGAAGCCGCGCCCACAGCGGACTATACGGTTGCGTTCTATGCCGCAGAAGCGGGGGGCGGTGTGATTGCCGCCGGGCAAGACACGGCACCGTATGCGGGGTTCGCGCCCACGTCAACGTGGATGGCGGGGCAACCCGTGTGGGATAACCGCGCCCTACGCCTGCCGCCAGACCTGCCGCCCGGTGGGTATGAACTGTGGGTGGCGGTGTATGGGTTTGATGCGAACGGTGAGGTTGACCTGATGCGCGTGGCGGGCGGCGAGAGCGCAGAGGACGGTACCATCGGCGTGCTGCCCACCCGCATCAACGTGACCGCGCCGTAATGGGTTGTATTCGCACGGGGCAGCGCTATAATGCGCCCGCTATGGCGCAAACACACTCCCGACACATCTGCAAAACACGACAACGTGACCTGTGGGCGACCGTGCTGGTGCTGCTGGTGTGCTTTGGCTGGTTTGTATTCGGGCTGGAGCGCATCCACATGCGCCCGGACGAGCATCTGGTGTACATTCACACCAGCGGCAGTTTAATGGACACGGTGCAGTACCAGGCGCGGCAGGATGTGCAGGCACCGCTGTGGCACAGTTTCTTTTGGGCGTGGCGGCAGCTAACGGGCGAAACGGAGTTCGCGGCGCGGTACCAGGGGGTGCTGTTTAGCACGTTGGCGCTGGCGCTGCTGATGCGCCTGCTGCGGGCGTGGTTCGGCGAGGTGCGCTTCGGTTGGTTTGCGGCGCTCGCGCTGAGTGTGAACGCGCTGTTTTTTACCTATGCGTTTGAGGTGCGCCCGTACCCGCTGGTGCTGCTGGTTGCCACAGTGTGCATGTGGTTTTACTGGCGCTGGTTGCACGACCCCACGCCGCGCAGGGCAGTGTTCTATGGGCTGTCGTTGGCGCTGCTGGCGTATGTGCACTACTTCCTGGCGTTTTTGGTGGTGGTGCAAGGGGTTTACTTGCTGGCGCAGCGCCCGGCACGCGCCCAGTGGATGCAGTTTGGCGGCGCGGTGCTGCTGGCGGGCATCGTGTGGTTGCCGTGGGCACCCACGTTTGTGTACCAGGTGAACTTGCTGCGCGAGATCGACGGGGGCAGCTTAGGGATTGCCTCTACGACGTATGATACGACGCTGCCCGGTGTGATGCGGCTGCTGCGCCGCACAACAAACCAAATGCCGCTGCTGTGGGCGGGTGTATTGCTTGTCGGGGCGGTGATGGTGAGGCGGCGGGAGTATGCGCTGCTGCTGTTGTGGGGGTTGGGCGTGCCAGCGGTTGCGCTGCTGGTGAACCGCTTCGCTAATGTGTACGACCAGCGCTATGTGGTGTACCTTGTGCTGGGGATTGGCGGCGCGGCGGGGGTCGCGCTGGCGAGCTTGCCCAGGGGGTGGGCGCGTTGGCTGGCGCTGGGCGTGTTCCTGGCACTGAACGTGTGGCAACTGCCCAACCAACTGCCCGACCGGGTGCCCTACCGCAGCATCATGCAGCGGATGAGCGACAACCATCAACCCGGCGATGTGCTGCTGTTCGACAACGCTAAAGAGGACACTGGTTTTGTGCGCTGGCACCTGGAACAGTACATGGTGCCGGACTTGCTGGCGAACCGTGTGGCGACAGTGGATCAAGCGGCGGATCATCGGCGGGTGTGGTTCGTGAGCGGGGATGTGCGAGATCCGAACACGCGTGCCCGCTTCCGTGAGCTAGAAGCGACCCACCCGCAGGTACTTGTTGCCGGGCGCTGTGAGGATGAGTGTTTTATCGCACGCTTGCTGGAAGGTGCGCCGCAGCAAACCCCCGCAACCGTGTTCATGGCGGGTGAGCTGGGTGACGCACTGCCCTACTATGGCGCGGATGTGGACAGCGCGGCGGGTGGAGGGGTGCAGGTGCGGCTGTGGTGGATGGTGGACGCGCCACTCAAGCGCGACTACTCCGTGAGTGTGCGGCTGGTGGACGGTGATGGTGCCGTCGTCGTGGCGCAGGATGGTCCGCCGACTTCGCAGGATGGCGAAGTGCAGCGCACCTCCCAGATGGAAGCGGGGCGCATGGTGACGGACTGGCGGCAGTTACAGGCACCAGCGGGCACCTATTCGTTGCAGCTTGTGGTTTACGAACCCATCGGCGGGGATGTGCTGCCTGCAAACGGCGCTGAGGCGTTCCAGGGTGGAACAATCACCGTTCCTTAATCTGCTTTTACCACCATTACGCACAGTCCAACGCAGTCCAATGCTATGATTGGACGCTTAGCACAGGTTACGCTTAACGTGTGCATCCCATTGCAGCATGAGCAAGGTTCCCCTTATGTCTATGTCTTCAGAATTTGTCGTACAGTCCGCCTATAACCGTCGCCCGTCAGATCGGCGCGGACCGGCACGTTACATCTGGTCGCACCTTAAGCGGCACCCAACGCCTGCCGTGTGGCTTTTCATCGGCGCGGTGAGCAACGCGGCGCTGGCGGCGGCACTGTTCTATTTCATCGGTGTGGCGTACGACGCGATCATAGAGTGGCAGCGCGGCGAGTTGAGCGCTGAGGCGGTGGTATCAACCGCAGTGAGCGTGGTGGTGGCAATCATCGTCTCGCAGTTTGTGCGCTCTGTGTTGCAGTTCGGGCGCAATTTTTCATCGGAGGTGTACGGGCAGCGCGTTGAGCGTGATGTGCGCGATGAGCTTTACAGCGACCTGCTGGGCAAAAGCATGACGTTCCACGACAAGCAGCCTATTGGTGAGATCATGGCGCGGGTGACGAACGATGTGCGTGAGCTAAACCTGCTGATGAACCCGGGGCTAAACCTGATTATCGGCTCCAGCATGTTTTTGATTATGCCCATGTTCTACACCCCGGCAATCTCCTGGCAGCTTACGCTCACGCCGCTGGCGTTTATGGTGACGTACATCTTCGCGCAGTATCACTATGTAAGCTCGCTGCACGGCGTGGCACAGGAGGTGCGGCGCAGCTTCGGCACGATGAACGCTGACCTTGCCGAGTCTTTGGACGGCATTGAAGTGGTGAAGGGCGCGGCAAACGAAAACGCCGAGGTGGAGAAGTTCAGCGGGCTGGTGGACTTCGTCTACAGCAAATATGTGGAGCAGGGCGACCTGGAAGCGATTTACCTGCCGCTGCTGCTGTGGGGGCTGGCGCTGGTTGCCGGGCTGGGGCACTCGCTGTACCTGACGAGTATCGGCGTCATCAACCCCGGCGATGTGGTGCGCTTTATGGGCTACCTGTCGCTGTTCGGGTTCCCGGTGTTTGTGTCGCAGTTTTCGTTCTCGCAGTTGGCGTTGGGCTACGCGAGCGCCAAGCGGATCCTGAGCATTTTGAACACGCACACAGACCTCGACCAGAACAAGGCAGGCTATGCGGAAACAATGCAGGGCGACATCTCCTTCGAGAATGTCAGCTTCCACTATGACCAGGGCAAGACGATTATTCACGACGTGTCCTTCCGGGTGAAACCGGGGCAAACCGTCGCCATTGTCGGGCAGACGGGTGCCGGCAAAAGCACGCTCACCAAGCTGGTGAACCGCACCTATGATGTGGAAAGCGGCGAAATTTGCATTGACGCGCATCCGGTGCAGGAGTGGAACCTGCAAGCGCTGCGCTCACAAATTAGCATCATCGAGCAAGATATTTTCCTGTTTAGCCGCACGATTGCCGAAAACATCGCGTTTGGTGTGGAAGACGCCACGCAGGAAGACATTGAGCGGGCAGCGCAGATGGCGCAGGCGCACGACTTCATCATGTCCTTCCCAGACGGTTACGAAACCGTCATCGGGCAGCGCGGCGTGACGCTCTCCGGTGGGCAGCGGCAGCGGTTGGCAATCGCCCGCGCCTTCCTCACAGACCCCAAAATCCTGATTTTGGACGACAGCACCAGCGCGATTGACAGCGCCACCGAGGACAAAATCCAGCGTGCCATCTGGACGGCGGCACAGGGGCGCACCACGTTACTTATCACCCACCGCCTGTCGCAAATCCGCTGGGCAGACCACATCGTGGTGCTGAAGAAAGGGCGCGTGGTGGCACAGGGCAAGCACGAAGACCTGCTGGAAAGCTCACAGGCGTACCGGCGCATTTTTGCCCGCTACGAAACACCCGGGCAGGCAAACGACGGCGGGGTACTGGCACCGCAAGCTGGTGACTAGCCTACACGACGACACAAACGCTTTTCTCGAACGCAACTAGGGACACAACAACTCATGGCAATCATGTTTCGCGGTCTGGAAGAGGACAACTACGACCGCCAGTATACCGACGCCCAGCTTTATCGGCGCATTGGCAGCTACTTTGCAGATCATAAGGGGCAGCTACTCGCTGTGCTGGGCACGGCAACCGTCGCGTCTGTGATGCTGTCCGTCCGCCCGGTGATTATCGCGGCGGGCGTAGGTGCGGTCAGCCGCAGCACAGACCTGAGCACGCCCGCGCTGCTGGTGGGCGCACTGCTGGTCACGGTATTGGCAGAATACGTCGGCAATTGGGTGCGGCGGCGCATGGCGGCACGCGCTATTGGCGGTGTGGTGGCGTCCATGCGCAAGGACGCCTTCGATGCGGCAGTCAACCGAGACCTGGCGTTTTACGACAAGAACAAGTCCGGCAAGGTGGTTAGCCGCATCACCAGCGACACGCAAGAGTTCGGCACGGTGGTGCTGCTGACGAGTGACATCCTTAGCCAGCTTGCGTCTGTGGTGGTGCTGGTGGTGATTCTGTTTAACCGCAGTGTGCCGCTCACCTGGATTGTGCTGGGACTCACCCCGTTTATCGTCGGTGGCTCAATGATCTTCCGGCACTTTGCGCGGATTACCACGCGCAACGGGGCGCGGGCGCTGGGGTTGGTGAACGACAACATCCAGGAGAGTGTGGCGGGCATTGGCGTGGCGAAGAACTTTCGCCAGGAGCGTGCCATATACGACGCCTTTAACGAGGTGAACAGCACCTCCTACCGTGTGAACCTGACACGCGGTTTTGTGCTGGCGCTTATCTTCCCGGTGCTGAACGCGCTGGCAGGTATTGCGTTCGCCGTGATTGTGTACTTTGGGGCGCAGCGCGTGCTGAGCGGTAGCGTTGACCCGGAGACGTGGTATCTGTTCATTCAGTCGGTGGATCGGTTCTGGTTCCCGTTTATCACGCTGTCCGCGTTTATCAGCCAGTTCCAGCAGGGGCTTAGCTCGGTAGAGCGTGTGTTCGCGCTCATCGACAGCGAAAACAACGTCATGCAGACGGGCACACAGCCCATTGACGGGCAGCTAGAGGGTAAAATCGCGTTCCGAGACGTGGTGTTCGGCTACAAGCCGGACGAACCCGTGCTGAACGGCTTTAACCTGGAGATTGCACCCGGCGAGGACATTGCGTTTGTGGGGCACACGGGCGCAGGCAAGAGCACGATCGCCAAGTTGATCTCGCGCTTTTACGAGTTTCAGGATGGGGAACTGCTGATTGACGAGATGGACATCCGCTCGTTTGACATGCACGGCTACCGCACACAGCTTGGCATCGTCTCGCAGACGCCGTTCCTGTTTAGCGGCACCGTGCGCGACAACATCCGCTATGCACGACCGGACGCCACCGACGACGAGATCAACACGGTGGCGCATAGCATTGGCGATGGTGACTGGCTGGACACACTGCCCAACGGACTGGACAGCGATGTGGGCGAGCGCGGCGGCTACTTGAGCATGGGGCAGCGCCAATTGGTGAGCCTGATGCGGGTGCTGCTGCAACGCCCTGCTATTTTCATCCTGGACGAGGCAACGGCGAGCATTGACCCATTCACGGAGACGCAAATTCAGGAGGCGCTGGATATGATCCTGGCGAACTCTACGTCGATCCTCATTGCGCACCGCCTGAGCACCGTGCGCAGTGCTGACCGCATTGTCGTGCTTGACCACGGCAGCATCATCGAGCAGGGCAACCACGATGACCTGATGGCGCAGAATGGTCACTATGCGGAGCTGTACAACACGTACTTCCGGCATCAGTCGCTCAGCTACATCGAGAGCGCCCGGTCGCGCTTTGGCAATGGTGCAGACGTGACCGAGGCGGAACCCGCCGCTGGAGATTAGATGCGTGCACGACCCTGGGCGTGGCCGCGCTGCGCCCGGCACATTCACCGTTTGTTATGTTTGCAACACAATACGCCCTACCGGAGCGCCGCCCACTGCGGCGCTTTTTGGTGCTGCAACCGCGTAGGGACGTTGTACGTATACCGACTAAGTTTAGGGCACAGTGCCCAGCGGGGATTCCGCTACAATAACAGAATTGCACTGTGTGCTGTTGGAGACAATAACTGTGACGAACAACAAAGACAATCGCAGCCCCATGGAGCGGCTCATCCGCCTGGGCTGGGACGCACTGGACAACGCCCGGCGCAGCGAACCGCTGTCGCTGGAGCAGGTGACACAAAACACCCGCAACGCGCTGGAAAATGTGCGGCGCGGCATCCTGGATGAAAAACAACTCAAGACGTTCCGCTTTATGGCACCGCTAGATAATGCCGTGACCGCTAATGTGGAATTAGAACTATCTGTGGGAGAGAGCAGTATCGGCGTGCTGCCGGGCGATAACCCGCACCTGCTGGACGCTGACCTGACCTACCTGGGGGCGCTGTCGTTTGGGGTCTCTGGTGATGTGGAGCGCATGGTGTTCCTACGCCAGTCCACGCCGCTGACGATTGGCTGGGCGAATCCGGTTCACTGGACGACGCGCCCACGCTGGGATGTGGGGTTGTCGTCGCGGGTGCCGCTAGACCTGCGGGTGCAAGGTGGCGTGGGGGACGCGGACTTGAACCTGACCGGGCTGCAACTGCGCAGCCTGCGGGTAGAGGGCAACATTGGGCGCATGAACATCACGCTGCCGGACGATACGCCCAGCTTCCCGACGGATATACGCGGCGGGGCGGGCGCGATTGCACTGAATGTGCCCGAAGGTGCCGCCAGCACCGTGCGGGTGCAGGGCGGCGTGGGGGGGCTTGCGCTCACCATGGCACCGAGTGCCGCTGTGCAGATGCAAGTGCAAGGCGGTGTAGGTAAAACACTGATGACGCCCGGCTTCCAGCGCAGCGAAGCAGCAGCGCCGGGATTACCGAACACCGGGCTTTGGCAAACACCCGATTTTGACACGTCAGCACGCCAGGTGACGGTTTACATCGCTGACGCGGTACTGGGCAACATCAGTGCGCGGGTGATGACGTAGGGGGGCACAGCACGGTCAAGCTCGCCGTGCCCCACGGGTAACGGCTATTCGCCGCCTTCGCCCTCTGTGCCGAGGGAGCCGATCATATCGCGGATGCTATCAAGCTGGACTTGCTGCGTGGCGATGACTTCCGCCTGAGCGGTTGCCGTTGCTTGCAGCGCCTCTACTGTGACGACCATGCTGCCCTCTGCCTGGGCGGTGCTGGTGGCGTAGATGCTCTCGATTTGCAGGGCGCGGGTGGTTGCGTCTGCCTGGAACGCGATAATGTCCTCTTCCAGGCTGTCGATGCGGGATTCCATCACTTCCACATCATCTAGCATTTCCGCCTGTTCTGCGAGTTCTACCTGCTGGGTGGAGAGCGAATCTACCTGTGCTTGTGCGGTGGCAAGCGCGTTGTTGCTGTCCTCTAGCTCTTCCTCGGCGGCGGCGAGCGCTTCATCGTCGCCTGTGCCACCTGCCTGGGCGGTTGCCAGGGCGTCTGCATTTGTCTGGGCATCTGCCTGGGCGGTTGCGACGGCATCGGCGTTTGCCTGTGCCTCTTCCTGTGCGTCTGCTAGGCTGCGCTCTTGGGCGAACAGCAGCGCGTTAACTGCTTGCAGGGTGGCGGTTGCGTTGGCAATGACAGACTCCTGCTGTTCCATCATCGTGTCCTGCTCGGCGATGGCAGTTTGCTGTTCCTGCATCATTGCCTCTTGTTCGGCAATGCTGCCTTCCAGCGTGGCGATCTGCTCGTCGTTGGCGTCTATAGTGCCCTGCATTTCCATGGCAGCGTCGGCGGTCGCCTGGATTTCTGGAACGGCGGTGCCCATCTCGAACAGCGCGGCGAACTCTGCTGTGGCGGTTTCCTCCGCTTCGGTGAACTGTGGTGCGGGTGCCGGTGTTGACCGGAGTGCCAGCACAATGCCGAGCAGGACGAAGATGATGACTGCCCACCATACCCAGCCGGGCAGCCCAGACAGCTCGTTGCCGACTTCGCGCAGGTCACGCATGAAATCGGGTTCGCCGTCATCCTTGGCATTTGCCTGTGATGCGGTGGGTACGACGTCTTTTTTGCTGTCGTCCGCGGAATCAACGAGTTCTGCCTCCGGGGTATCATTTTCTGCTTCCGGAGTGTTGTTGGTTTCGTCTTCGGGGTTCAAGTTTTTCTCGTCTTCGGTCACGAATGTGTTCTCCCAATTGTGGATAAGAGCGTGATGCCTACGAAAGCCCATGCTAGCACACCGACGATGAAAACGCCGGGCAGCCACCACGGATCGTAGTTAAAGATAACGTGACTTTCCCCTGCTGGCAACGGAACCGCGCGGAAATTAATGTTTGCTCTATACACAGGCTTAGGTTCCCCGTTGACGGTGGCACGCCAGCCGGGGTAGTAGGAGTCATTCAGTACGACAACTGCATCGCTATTTAGGTTGACTTCTAACTCTACTCGGGTGGGGTGATAGGATGTAAAGGTCTTCTCTCCGTCCAACCTCACGCTTTCATCCGCTGATGCTTCTGCCCTAGCCAATGTTGTGTAGGGGCGCAATGTATCGCTCGTGATGATCTCCAATGATTCTTGATCATTCTCCGATTGCACGAACCGATTCGTCACGTATGATCTCCCGTTAGGATAGGGATACATCCTGTATAGTTTCACATCACTGGACAAGCGACGATCCCATAGAAACCCAGGGGTCAGTTGTACGAAATTGCCAGTTTGCTCATCCACTAATGAAATAGCGTGCAGTATGTACCCGTCCAATTGGCTCCACGCAGCCTCGTTTGGATAGTACAGAGTCGATGTCCTACTCATCCACCAAAGGTTTGGCTCAATCTCAACGGGCTGCGACATCGTAATCGTGCCTCTGCTCCTCTGTGCAAGTTCACAACATGGGATGGTAATTATTGACTCGACGCTCTCAAAGCATTGCTCCAAGTCAATTTCACAAGAAAACAGAAATTGAACTTCATTAGAGCGGAAAGGGTCTACGCTAAAGTTGCTGATGAGCCATTCTGCATAACCCCTAGTGCTAGACGATGTGTCGAATGCAACACCCTCGTACCAAATATCATAGACTTTGTCGATCAATACAAAATCGGTGTCCAGATTGTACATTTCCGGCACACACGCCCCTCGGCACGCCTCCAGCGCGAGGTTTTCCCGCAGCCGACCGTCCCCCGGCACGTCCACGCCGTCCGGGTATATCAACTGCATGAACGTGTTGTAGTGCTTCGTTGGCAGCAAACCGCCGTCGTAGCCGTCCACGCTGGGGATGCCCCACGCCAGCGGTAGGTTCGGGGAGAGGGTTTCTTTCATCTTCGCCGCCACAAAGCTGTAGCGCTCTTCCAGGGGCGTCATGCCCAGCGCCTGGTAACGGGCGGAGAGTGCTGCTTTGTCGCCGGGGTCGAACAGCAACCCGCTAATGCTGAGCACACGTCCGGGGGGCGTGCCGTCGGCACTTAGTCCGTTCTCGTCAGTTTCGGTGTAGGCAAGCATCTGGCTGATGGTGAACCGTTGTGCGCTCCACACCTCCGGCGGCACCAGGTCGTTGTAGGGCATCACCCAGGAGGCGGCGATTAGTTCCGCGAACACGAGTGGTACCACCAGCACCCGCCAGCGCGAGGGCGCGGCAATCAGCACGACTGCTGCCACCAGCGCGACTCCCCATCCCAGCAGTGTCGCGCGTGTGGGCACCGCCGACCCCGTGACTTCTTCTGGCACGCGCCCGGCAAGAAATGCCGCACCCATCAACGCCAATACGGTCAATATCAGGATCGCTACCTCACCCCCTAGCCCCCTTGCCACACGCAGAGAGGGGGTGCGTTGCAAATCGAAGTCTGCCCCCTGTTTACGGGGAGGAGATTTGAGGGTGGGGCGGAGCAGCGCTTGTGTGCCCATGCCTGCTAGCACCGCCATGCCCAGCCCGTACAGCGCCAGCCAACGCGCTGGCACCCGGAATAGGTCAAAGCCGGGGAGCTGCACAATGAGCCAATTGGCGGGATTATAGGCACCTACCGCCAGGAACAATCCCACCAGCGCGAGCACCAGCCAGGGCAACAGACGCATCCGGTAATTGTTGTCATTACGTGGGTGTGCGGGCGGCTCATGAGTTGCCCCTGCGCCGATGGTGTTCATGATGCCAACGCCCGCCAGCACCATGCCGAGCACGCCTACGTAGGCGATGTATTCGGTGAACACCTTGCCGTCATAACTGGGCAGCAGCCCGCGTGCGGCAATGAACGGGTTTAGTGAGAAGGACAATGCCGCTGGTGCGTCCAGCCCGCCGCTGCGACTGCTCTGCCCGACGAGTTCGAACGTGGGGATCAGTTGCGGGGACGCCAGCAGCAGTGCGATTCCACCGGCGATGACGAGTGTGACCAGTGTGCGCAGCGGCTTGAGGCTCGCCAACCCGTACAGCAGCATCCCCACGCCGCCGATGAACACGGTTTGGGTGTGCCCACTCAGGATTTGTAGGGCGATAGCGATGCCTAGCAGCAGTGTCATGCGTGCGTGTCGTTGGGGTGATGTGTGTGTGGGCGACTCATGAGTTGCCCCTGCGGACGGTGCGGATGCTGCTGCGAGAGTGGGAAATAGACACCCGTGCAGCAGCAGGAACAACCACGGGAACCATGCCAGCCCCTGTAGCTGGTTGATTTGCTCTACGTGAGCGCCGACGTAGCCGCCTAAGCCGAACAGCGTCGCCGTTACCAGCGCGGCAGAGACGTGCAGGTTCGCAGCGCGGCGTGCCAGCAGGTATGCCCCGACCGTCGCCCAGGCAAGGTGCAGCAATATGCTGATGCGGATGGCGTCGGGTGCGTTTAGCCAGATGGTGAGCCAGTTGGGGGGGTACAGCGCCCCGATTTGTGGGTTTGCCAGCAGCGGTGCCCCCATGAAGATGTCCGGCGTCCACAGCGGCAGCTCCCCCGCACGGAAAAAGCGGTCGCGCACCGTCCAGTAGGGGTAGAAGTAGGTGAATGTGTCCCCGCGCCCCAGGATAAAATCGGTAAATGCTAGCTCATGGAAGATGACGAGCAGCAGCACCGCCAGGATCAGGTAGGGCAGCGCGGCGCGAAGTCGCTTAGGCATGGTTCCTCCGGCAGCGGTTCACAAAGTTGGTGAACAGGGGTGATGTAATCTCCCGCATTCGCTCCGCGTGGAACTGTACGCCGAGCAATCGCGCATCTGGTGACTCAATCGCCTCAATCACGCCGTCAGGGGCGGTGGCGCTTACTGTTAGCCCGTCGCCGACGGTTGCCAGCGCTTGACGGTGAATGCTGTTCGCGTGGATTTCTGCACCGAACAGCCGATGCATGTGGGTGCCGGGGTGGATGTGTACCAGGTGGGTGCTGCCCCTGTGCTGAATATCGGTTTGGATGTGTTGGTGTAGGTCGCCGTAAATTTGCCCACCTGCCTGCGCATTGATGAACTGCATCCCGTAGCAAATGCCCAGCACCGGGCGTGTGTCGTCGGCAAAGGTGTTGTAGATCAGTTGGTCGGTGCGGTTGCGCCGGAATGTCACGGCGGGTAGGTCGTCTGGTAGGGTGCCAACCAGCCCGGTTGTGATGCCCGGTCCGCCCGTGATGACCAGCCCATGGAGCAATTTGCAAAACTGCTGGGCGGCGTTTGGTGTGTTGAACATGGGCACGATGACGGGCAACCCGCCTGCCATTTCTATGGCGGTGATGTAGGTGTGGTTTAGCTTGTGAGAATCATTGGTGTCGCTGGTGGTAATGCCGATGATGGGTCGGGACATGGGGGTTTCCCTCCGGGTTTTACCAAGAGAAATTGGCGATGAAGTCAACGAAATTAGACTGTAGGCGAATTTTGTTATAATATGCCAGCTTCGCAAAGGACAACGCCTAGTTACTATGTCATTCGAGTTTGAAGTCATCGCACAAGACGGGCGGGCACGAGCGGGCATTTTGCACACGCCCCACGGGGAAATCAAGACGCCAGTGTTCGCGCCGGTGGGCACGCAGGGGACTGTGAAAGCAGTGCCGCCGCGTGACCTGTACGAGATGGACACCCAGCTTGTGCTCGCCAATACGTATCATTTGCACCTGCGCCCCGGCAGCGAACTTGTGCGCGAGTTCGGCGGGCTGCACACATTTATGCGCTGGGACGGACCCATCCTGACGGATTCCGGTGGGTTTCAGGTCTACAGCCTGTCGGACACCAACAAGATTGACGACGACGGCGTAACCTTCCGCAGCCACCACGACGGCAGCACGCATCGCTTCACGCCGGAAGTATCTATGCAAATCCAGGAGAACCTGGGGGCAGATGTCATCATGGCGTTTGATGAGTGCCCGGTTCCGACGGACTACGCGGTGGTGGAACGTGCAGTCGGGCGCACAAGCGCCTGGGCAGCACGCAGCCGCGCCGCCCACCCCGATGACAGTGTGCAGGCGCTGTTTGGCATCCAGCAGGGCGGCGTGTACGAAGACCAGCGGGAGCAGTCTACCCGCGCCCTCACGGACATTGGCTTCCCGGGGTATGCGGTGGGCGGGCTTGCCGTGGGAGAGAGCAAACCCGACATGTACAACACGCTCGACTTTGCTGTGCCGATGCTGCCGACAGACAAGCCGCGCTACCTGATGGGCGTGGGTGCGCCGGAAGACCTGGCAGAAGCAGTGCTGCGCGGTGTGGATATGTTCGACTGTGTGATGCCTACGCGCATCGCCCGGCATGGAACCGTGTTTACGTATGATGGGCGGTTGCACATGCGCAATGCCACCCACGAGCACGACCAGCGCCCGATTGACGCGGCAGTAGGCGGCTACGCCAACACGTTCACACGCGGCTACATCCGGCATTTGGTGAAGGCGAATGAACTGCTGGGGCATTACCTGCTTAGCATTCACAACATTCGCTTTTTGCTGCTGCACATGGCGGCAATGCGGGAGGCGATCATCGCGGGCACGCTGGAGGAGTACGTACACAGCTTTTTGCTGCGGTACAGCGGCGTGCAACGTGAGCGCCAATAGCGGGCTTCGGTGACGACTGCGGGAACGGCAAGCAAACCAGACAATGGGGTCGGCAAAACAGGTATTCGTGATTGCAGCGTTTGCCCTGGCAAGTTGCAGCAGCCAGGGTGTGCCTGCCGCCACCCCTACCACAAAGGTGACGCGGCTGTCCGTCTATGCGACGACGGCAACTGCCCCCCTGCTCACAGACTTGACAACAGAGTACGCACGCACCCGCCCAGATGTAACGCTAACCCTGGGTGTGGGCAGCTATGGCTCGCTGGTGGGGCAACTGGAACGGGGCGAGATTGACTACTTTATGAGCAATCATCTGCCGCCGGAGAGCACCTTGTGGGCAGCGCCCATCGGGCAGGATGGCACCGCGATTGTCACCCATCCTGCAAATGAGACGCTGTCGCTGAGCATCCCGCAAATCCGTGATATTTACCGGGGGCGGGTGGCGAACTGGGGTGAACTTGGCGGGGGGGATGCTGGTGTGCGGGTGATTAGCCGTGAGGACGGGGCGGGCACTCGTGCGGAGTTTGATCGGCTGGTGATGGGAGAGTTGCCTACGACCCCTGGTGCGCTGGTGGCGCCGTCTAGCAGGGCAATGGTAGAGAGTGTTGCCAACACGCCGGGAGGGATCGGTTATATTTCCCTGGCGTACCTGGATGAGCGCGTGCGGGCAGTGCCTGTCGATGGGGTGTTGCCTACCCAGGCGAGCATCACCAACAACACGTATCCGCTGCGTTCTACCCTGTTTATTGTGGGGGCAGCGGAGCCGGAAGACCCCGCATACCGGGCGTTTATTGTGTGGGTACAGGGGGCAGAGGGGCAGGCGGTGGTGGCGCGGCGGTATGTGCCCCTGCTGCCACCGGAGTGACCTGACTTAGCTGAGGGGCAGCGTTGTATACAGGAACATCACTGCGATGATGATGCCGGCGATAATAACCCACATGAGGGTGTAGGCGCTGTCTCGGACGAAAAGCAGGCGTGAACGTACCCGCTGCATTTTGATTTCCGGCTCGCGGATGCGGTACAGCGCCCCTGCTGCGTAGTGGTTGTACGGGTTCACGCGCAGCACGTTATCCAGGCAAACCGAACTCTGATCGAGCGAGTCTACGGCGACACTCATCCACAGCCAAGCGTCCTCGAAGTTGCTGTCCTCGCCGATGAGTTCGCGCAGTAGTGCGCGTGCTTCCTCGCGCTGGTCGTCTTTTACCATGTCGATAGCGTCCAACAGGCGGTCAATGCGGTGTGTCGCCTGGTCATACGTGGTCATGGGGTGGGCACTGGCTCCTGCTCTGCGAGCGTCACGTTCTCGAACAAATCATATTCTACAATGCCGCGCTGCTCAACGGGCGGGGTGACGCGGGTGAAGCTTTGCGTGGGGAACAGCACACGGCGTGCCCAGCGCGGCAAGCCAAAAAAGCTGCCGCCGCCACCGCCCTGGCTTTTGTGGCACGCGCTCACCTCGTCCCACGCTGTCATATAGTCACTGATGTGGATGCGGGTGGTCGGCTCATCAACGTGTTCCAGGATGGCGACGATGTCAATATCTTCGTTGCGCCCCAGCGCACGGGGATTTTTGCCGCGCAGCCGGGTGGTTGCGATGCCAATTTGCACGGGCAGCTTGGGGATGCTGGAGTAATAGAGCTTTTGCGGTTGGTAGGGGGGCAGGTTGCCTGTGATGTATTGCGCGTCATTGACCACATCCATCGCGGCGACGGTTGCCTGCTGGATGGCGATGTGATCGGGGTGCCCGTAGCCGCCGTACTCGTTAAACGTGATGACAACGTGAGGGCGCACCTGCCGCAGTACCTCTACCACGCGCTGTGTGACTGTATCGGGCATGTGGTTCCAGGTGTACCAAAGGCTGTCTTCACGCTGGTTGTCGGGGCTGCCCATCATGCCGCTGTCGTGGTAGTCCAGCAGGAATACGTCGGTAAATGCGAGCTTTTGCACCGCGCAGTCCAGTTCTGCCAGGCGCACGTCTTTAATCGTCTTGCCGCCCTGCAAGAATTCCTCGTCCATCGAGCCAGCATCGCCGTTGGTGGCGCAGATGAGGTAAACCTCCACGCCTTGCTCAACGTACTTGGTGATAAGCCCGCCCAGCCCGAAGCTTTCGTCGTCCGGGTGTGCGTAGGCGATAAGCAGGCGCGGTTTTTCGATAGTTGCCATCCCAATTTGCTCCTGTGTGGTGTCGTTTGGTCTCTCTCACATCAAGGTTAGAGGGCGCGGCGTGGGGGGGGTCTTACTTGGTGCGTGGGCATATCGCCCGGTTGCTGTATTGTTCTTGCCCTGTGCAAAAGGCGACGCCTCTGTATACTGTGCCCCTCGGAGCTAACATGCACACGAAACGCTAAGCAAACGAGGTTTTCATGCGCCGTCTGGTCTTCACGAGCATCGTATTTTCTGTGGCAACTGCCCTCATGGTGATTGCGCCCGCCGCCGGGCAAACTGACGATGACCCCACCGCTACGCTGGCATTCCAGCTAGCCACGAACACGCCCCGCCCCACAGCACTGCCGGAACTGAACATTGCGACCAACACACCAGCGGCGACCCTGACGCCATCTGACACGCCGACGGCGACCAGCACACCGACGAATACACCAACCAACACCAACACGCCGACAAACACCCCGTCGCCGACACCTACACCTGTCGGTCCGTTCGTCTACCCGGATGGGATTAACGCGCTGACCGGGCTGCCCTACCCCAGCGCGGACGCGCTTGGGCGGCGTAACCTGCTCGTGAAGATTTCCAACTATCCGCCAGTGGTGCGCCCACAGAGCGGCGTCAACGCGGCGGATGTGGTGTACGAATATGAGGTTGAGGGTGGCGTAACACGCTTTGCCGCGATTTACCGCAGCAATGCGCCAGAGGTGGTCGGACCGGTGCGCAGCGGGCGCTTGATGGACTTGAACCTGGTGCCGATGTACGAGTCGCTGTTTGCCTACAGCGGCGCTAGCGGTCCGGTGCAGGAGCTTATCCTCAGCCAGGACTGGCGTTACCAGGTGATTTCGCCGTCTATTGGGGACAACTGCACCGAAGCGGGCTTCTGCCGTGTGGAGCGCCCCGGCATTGACTTTGAGCACACACTGTTCGTGGATACAAACAAGGTGTGGGAGCGAGCGGAGGCGCGTGGCGTGAACGATGGCTACCGTGCCAAGGGCTTTGCCTTTGCCAAGGAGCCAGACCCCGGTGGCATCCCGGTGGAGGACGTGTTTGTGGACTGGTACGGGCAAACCAGCGGGCGCTGGCAGTATGATGCGGAGAGCGGGCGTTACCTGCGCTATACCGATGGGCTAGAGCACATCGACATAGCAGCGGGCGAGCAGATTTGGGCGGACAACTTGATTGTGATTGAGGTGGAGCACATCGACCGCCCCGACTTGTTCGACCTGGAGGCGCGTAACGCCTCGATTGAGATTGCGCTGATTGAGCAGGGGCGTGCGTACTTGTTCCGAGATGGGCAGTATTACCAGGGCTTTTGGCGACGCCGCAGCGAAGAACCCGGCGACGCGCTGCAAATCATTTATGGGAACAACGCGCCTATCATGATGAAGCCGGGGCGCACCTGGGTATCTGTGGTGCGCTGGCTGGGCGATGTGGGCGTGAACGAGCAGGCGGTTGATGCTCGCGCAACCGCTACGCTGCTCTCATCTAGTGCGACACCAACCGCGACGGTGACGCCGACACCCACCGCACGCGCTAACTAAACCCCCGTGCCCCCCCCATGTTCTAGCGTGGGGCGTTCTGGGCGCCGTGTATCCGGGGCACAGACAGCACGCTGTGCCCTGACAGACAATTTGTTGTTTTAAATTCTCCACTCCGCTGCTTGCAAGCAGGCGGCGGAACTGGCAACATTAATGGGTGTTGCCAACGACAGTGGAATTTACCCACTATGTTTGATGCTTTCGACATTCCCATACTGCGAGATATGCCGCCAGAGGTGCGTGAGTGGGTGTTCCGCACGCTGCTGGCGCTGATTATTTTCGGCATTGTGCTGCTGCTGCGCCGTGTGCTCACATGGATTATCATTGCGCCGTTCCGTGCGTTGTCTAAACGGTCTGAAACTGACCTGGACGATGCACTGCTGGATGTGGTCGAACCTGCGTCACGGTACCTGGTGGTGGCTTTGGCGCTGCTGCTCAGTACGCTTATCATGCGGGTGGGTGACGTTGAATTGGTGCTGATTCAGCGGATAGCGCGATCACTCATTATCGTGAGCGTGGCGGTGGCGCTGTTCCGGGCGATTGACCTGATCCAACCTCACTCGCGGCTGGTTACGCTTACGGGGTTAACGCTTGACAAAGAACTGATGCCGTTCTTGCGCACGGGGCTGCGCGTGGTGCTGATTGCGCTAACACTGGTGGTCATCATTCAGGAATGGGGCTACAACATCAACGGGCTGATTGCCGGGTTGGGCTTGGGTGGGCTGGCGTTTTCGCTCGCCGCGCAGG
>CAYVGI010000086.1:0-20956 GCA_964451095.1 uncultured Anaerolineaceae bacterium | reverse complement strand
CGTTATTGCCTTCTCGTACTGTCCCAGCCCATTGTAGGCGATCCCCCGATTGTTGAAGGCAGTTGCAAACTGGGGATCAAGTTTAATTGCCTCAGTGTAATCATCAATTGCCCGCTGGTATTGCCCGAGTCCACTGTAGGAAAAGCCTCTCCTGTTGTAGGCAGACGCTAACTGTGGGTTTAACTCAATTGCTCGGTCAAGATCTTCAATAGCTTCCTCATATTCCCCCAACTCATTGTGTGCAAAGCCTCGGTTGTTGTAAGCATAGCTATACTGTGGGTCTAACTCAATTGCCTCGTCGAAGTCCGTTATTGCCTTCTCGTACTGTCCCAGCCCATTGTAGGCGATCCCCCGATTGTTGTAGGGAGAAGCGAGGTCACTGTTAAGTTCAATTGCCTGGTCGAAATCCTCAATTGCCCGCTCGTACTGCTCTAAATCATCGTAAGCAGTGCCTCTATTGTTGTAGGCAATTGCATACTGTGGGTCTAGCTCAATTGCACGGTCGTAGTCCTCAATTGCCTGCTCGTATTCGCTATCCTCAAAGTGTTCGTCCCCCTGTGATAAATAATCATAGGGGTTTAGCGTTGATGTAGCACTTGAGGTGCGTGTTGCCGTTGGCAGCAGCGGGGTTGGGGTTCTCGTCGGCGATAGTGGGCTTGGCGTTGGTGTGGCAGAGAGGGCAACCAATGTGGCACGGGCGGCAGTTTCTGTCACGTTGAGCACCGCTTGCTGTGCATCACGGGTACGCGCCGCCTGTGCCGTTTCAAGCTGCTGCATCCCACTCAATGCGACTTCGGTTGGTTTGGGTCTGGGCGCAAAGCGGTCTGCCTGCACAATCATTGCTAGAACAACTCCGCCAACAATCGTCACGATTAGCCCAATGATGATCTGTTCTGCGTAGTCCGCAAGCGGATTTGGGCGTTCACTAGCCGGAATTGTCGGCAAAGACACAGGCGTGAGCGTGAGCGGAGGTGCGTCCGATTTGGGTTTGGCCGCCTGCTCATTGACCGAGCGCAGCAGCGGGGCAACGGTTGCCCGGTTTACGCGCCCCGTCAGGTTCACGTAGTGCAGCCTTGCCAGCGCGTCTGGCACGGGGGTGCGCGGGTTAAACTTCACAGGCAGGATGGGCTTGTGCAGGCGGCGAGCTTCTTCCAGTTCCGCCAGGCAGTACGGCGAGCCCAGCGAGCGCGGCGTCATCAGGTAGAGGAACACATCGCAGCGGGCAATCTCCTTGCGGATTTCCTCCCACCACACCTGCCCGCCGTAAAAGTTTTGATCCCACCAGACTTTATCGTTACCGTAGATTTCCGTCAGCAGCGGGATAAGCTGCTGCACCCGGCGCTTGTCCGACCGACTGTAAGAGACAAAGATGCGTGCCATGTGTTCCCTGCGCGTCACACTCCCAATATAGTGCCAGTATAGACGAATCAAATATCGGGTGCCAAGCAAAATAACAATTTGCTTTCTCTATCGCTTGGGCCGTCCCAGGGTGATGTATGATGGCGGTGCAAGCGGCGCGTTCATATTTGCGCCATTGTGCGCCAGGTGTGGGCTTGCGTGCTCCGGCTTGGTTTTATGGTTTTGCACGGATTATGTTCATTCGAGGGGATTATGCTGAAAACGCTTAGTATGCTCTTGGTTCTGTTCGCTGCTACATCCTGTACGGCAGTCGATATTTTCGAGATGACCATTCTTGGGCGCAATTCGCCCGCAATCTGCTTCCCGCCGCCATCCGACGCAGACCTTGAGGCGGCGCTCGACTACGTTGGAGATACGTTCAGTGCCGCTGAGGGGTGGACGGAGAACATCCGGCTTGACCCCGGCTTTGTCACCATCGTGTGGCTGCAACCGGACGGCGTGGCGTCGCTGTATCACACCGACCGGGGCTGCGTGCAGAATCCCATCGACCCGGAAGACTACGTGCTGCAGAACTTCGGCTTTGTGTTCCTGGAGTGGCAGTCTGCGGAGATCACCGAGACGTGCACCAACGGCGACATCACGCTGCACGAGACTGCGCTCAACGACGATGGGGAGCCATACGAGGGGCGCATGTGGGTAGACCCGATCTCCGACACGCATTTTATCTTCGCCACGCTCAGCTTCCCGGAGCGCGAACAAGGACGGCGGCTTGATGCCTACGCAGCGCAGCTATTCCCGGACTTGCCCAGTTGTGACGCGGTGCTGCCGAAGGACTGAGCGCGAGATGCTGCGTGCAACGTCCCTACGCCCCCAAACTGCGTAGCAACGCCGGCACCACGTCGCGCACATCGCCTAGCAACCCGTAGTGCGCCGCCCGGAAGATGGGCGCGTCCGGGTCGTCGTTCACCGCCAAAATGACGCGGGCGTGCTGCACCCCCTGCAAGTGCTGCACCGCCCCGCTCACACCCACCGCCACGTACACATCCGGCGCGATAGACAGCCCGCTTTGCCCAATCTGGTACGCCGGGTCAATGCCTGCCGCGTCGATGATCGCACGCGAAGCCGCCAGCGCCCCGCCGAGCGCCGCCGCCAGCGGAGAGAGCAAATGCACAAAGTTGTGCTGCACCCGCTCCGCGAACGGGGTGCGCTTGTCCCCGGCAGCAAGCCCCTTGCCCCCACCCACCACCACGGGCGCTTCCGCCAGCGGCGGCGCATCATCCGCCGTGAACGCCTCTACAGTGAGGCGCGGGTCGTCCGGGGTGTGCAGCAGGTCACGCAGCAGGGCGGCGGCAGCGGCGGCGTCCGCCAGCATGATTGTCTCGCGTTGGGGCGGGGTGTACGGTTCCGGGGGCGGCGGGGATGTGAGCGCTAGCGGGGCGGGTGGCAGGGCGCTGGGCAGCATCCCCAGCACGACGGGTGTGGGCACACGCACCGTCTGTATGCCGCCCACCACGCGCCGCCGGGCACGTAGCCATCCGTCCTCCGTTTTTATCATTCCCTTTCCCATCATTTCCGTTCCCATTATTCCCGTTTTCATTATTTCCGTTTCGATGATCTCCAGCACACGCGGCACGGTCAGGTGGGGCAGCGGCGGCAGGGCGCTCAGCGCGGGGTGTGTGGCAAACACGATGTCCGCGTCGGTGGCGGGCAGGTCAGGTAGCAGGTGGCAGTGCGCCCGCGCCAGCGGCAGCAGCGCCGCGTCCCCCGGCAGATGAACCAACACAGTACCACGCATGTCGCCTCCGTTTCGCCCCATGGATTGGGGTGGTTTGTGAGTTAAAACGTGCCAAGCTTGAAAATGAAATTATACTTGAGATACGTTGATAGCTAAGCAGAGGAATTGATGACCATGAGCGAAGAACGCGAATTACTCAAACGCGCCCGCGACCTCATCCGGGCACAGCAGTACGATCGGGCGCGGGTGCTGCTCAAGCGCATACCGCACAACGAAGCGGCACAGGTATATTTGCAGAAACTCGACAAGCTAGACCCAAAGCCGACCACATTCGAGGAGGCCAAGGAAGACCTCAAGCACGCCAAGCAGGAAATTGCCCAGGCGGAGGAGGAGCTGGAGGAGCAGGAGAACACGATTCAGCGGGCAGTGCAGGTGAACTACGCCGTGTTGGTTTTCCTGGGCACGCTGTTGGGGTCGCTCATCGGCGCAGCGGCAGACTTCGGCGGCGCGATTGATACGTTCGAGCGCTTCCGCAGCCTCACCTACCCGGAACTGTGCGTGGTGGGCAGCAGCACCGTGCTGGAAGAGGGGCAGGGCATGGCACAGGCATGGAAGGAAGACTTTGAGCAGAACAACCAGGTCCGCATCAGCATTCAGGCGATTGGTTCTACGGCGGGCATTGACGTGGCGGCAGAGGGCGGCTGTGCCCATGTGCTCGCCATGTCGGAGCCGATGTCAACAGAACAACAGCGCCGACTCAACGATGCGGGCGTGGAACTCGTGTGCGCAGCGGAGATCGGCTACGACATCATCGTCTTTGTGACGGACATCAACAACCCGGTGAGCATTGCCCCGCTCAACGACATCAGCGGGATGCTGCTGGGGCGCGTGGACAACTGGAACCGCCTGAGCACCGCCTACGACGCGCCCGTGCGGCTGCTGGCACGCCAGGAAAGCGGTACCACCGATGTGGTATTGCAGCAGGTGTCCAACTTTAACAGCCGGGGCGCACGCGAGTTCCCGCCGCTGGCGGAGTATGAGTTCTGCGATAGCAACGAGGAATGCCTGGACCGTGCGCTGAGCACCAACGGCAGCCTGTACTGGGTGAGCACGGCGTGGATCCGCACACAGCCGCCGCAGTACTTCCAGGTGATCGAAATTGTGGACGGTGACGACATTGCGGTGAATCCGCTGGAGGAAGCGGTAGACCTGGACGATTACCCGGGACCATTGCAGCGCCCGCTGTACATGCATGTGCTGCGCAACAACAGCATGTCCGAGGCGCAGTTGCAACTGGCAGAGGAGTTCCTGACGTATGTGCGTGGGGTGCGCGGGCAGCAGATTCTAGAGGAAAACTTCTTCTATAATCACTTTGACCAGCCCACAGCGGTAAGTGTGCCCATGCCCGTAGGCTTTGACCCGATCACGCGCCCAGGGCGGCAGATTTGTAAACCCGGCAATACCACCACAACCGCGTCTCCGTAGTGTCGCTGCGGCGGTCTTGAGCGCTGGGATGCCCGCTTCGGTATCCCAGCGCTCAGGTAAGGGCGGGGTGTCTACATCTGCCGGTTTGCTACTCTGCCTCGGTGTCGCCATCCGCGCCGTTGGCACCCCGCCGGAACACCATTGTGCGGAAGCCCTCTGCGTAGCCCACGCCCACCTGCTGCCCCGCCTCTTTGTTCCAGCCAACCACCATCTGCACCACATCCTCATTAAGCTGGGACTGATGGCAGCGCAGCGCACCCATCTTCTGTGCGATGGTGCTGCTGATGTCGATGAACAGGTCTGGCTCGTTTACCAGCATGAAGTACAGCCGCTCGACCTCGTGCGGTTCTAGCCCCTCGTCCAGCAGATCGCTGAAAATGGGGCGGCTGCCTGCGCTGGGGAACACGGCGTAGAGCGCTGCCTGCGCCACGGCAAGATGATCCGGGTGGTTGATGTAGTCTCGGTTGGCGGTCAGCACCACTTCCGGGTCGAACGTGACGACGACATCGGGGCGCACCTGCCGGATAACACGGGTGAGGTCTTTGCGCAGCGCCATTGTCGGCTCTAGCGTGCCGTCGGTATAGCCTTCCAGGTAGCGCACCGCGCTCGCACCTACAACCTTTGCGGAGGCGTTTTGCTCCTGCACACGGGTTTGGCGCAGCTTGTCCAGGTCGGCACCGGGGGTGTTATCGCCTGCGCTGCTGTCCGTCACGATGCAGTACACCACCTCTGCGCCTGCACTCGTCCAGCGGGCAACCGTGCCCGACGCCCCAAACTCAATATCGTCCGCGTGTGCGGCGATGACCAGCGCCCGTTGGGGAATGTAAAACGGTTCTCTCTCTACCATCTCGCTCGGTACTCCTTGTTGCCGTCCGGTTTTTGATACTACAGTCCGCCTGTTGCCTTGTGAACGCTCAAACCAAGCGGCGAACGCCCGTGGTTCTTAATTTGAGGTGCTACCTGCAATGAGACACGCTATAATCAAGTTCACTTCTGCAAAAAGACGAGGCATCCACTGCTTGCCAGGACCGCCACCCCTAGATGCATCTACATGGCTCACGCCGCCGCGCCGTGACCAACCCGAACTGCTTGACCGAAATTTGGGCGCTGCCGCCGATGTGCACGCCAGTATGCAAGACCTGTGGCGTGTGAACACGCTGCTGGGCGGCGTGTGGAGCGTGACGCGCCACCTATCCCCGCGCTTGCAACAGCACCCCCCCGCGACCGTGCTTGACCTGGGCGCGGGGGCGGGGCAGGTTGCGGGTGCAATCGCCGCGCAGCACCCCGCCGCTACCGTCATCCCACTGGACTACGCCCGCCAACATCTGACGAGCACAACCCACCAACCAGCGCACATGCCGCCCATCCAGGCGGACGCGCTGCGCCTGCCGCTGGCAGCAAACAGCGTAGACTACGTGATTTCGTCGCTGTTTTTGCACCACTTCACGCCGGAGCAAGTCGTGTGCATCCTGCGGGATGCGTTCACAGTAGCGCGGCGCGGTGTCATCATGAGTGACTTAATGCGCGGGCGCGTAAACGAACTGGCGTGGCACATCGCCCGCCCGGTGTTTGCCCGCAGCCACATCACCTACCACGACGGTTTGATCTCTGTGCAGCGTGCCTACACCCCCACAGAACTGCTGCGCTTTGCCGTGGCGGCGGGTGTGATGAACGCGAAAGTGTATGCGCCGCTGCCCTGGCGCATGACGTTGGTGATCGACAAGCCATGAGTGCCACGATCTACGATGCTGCGGTGGTCGGCGGGGGGCTTGCCGGGTGCAGCGCAGCGATCACGCTAGCAGAGCACGGGCACCGCGTGCTGCTGCTGGAGGCGCGAAACTACCCCACCCATCGTGTGTGCGGGGAGTTTATGTCCCCGGAGTGCGTGGACACACTTGGTGCGCTGGGCGTGATGGACGCCGTACGCGCCCACAACCCCACCTGGATGACGTATGCGGTCATCACCACGCCGGACGGCACCCGCTGGGAGCGCGACCTGCCCGGCACGGCAATGGGCATCAGCCGCTACGCGCTGGATGCGATTCTGGCAGAGCGGGCAGCACAAGCAGGCGCAGCCGTCCGCACAAGTGCCCGCGTGACCGACATCAGCGGCGACCTGCGCACCGGGTTCATGCTGCGGGTGCAGGGCAGTGCCGATGTGCACGCCCGCGTGGTCATCGGCGCGTATGGCAAGCGTGCAAACCTAGACCGGGCACTGAACCGTGGTTTTTTGCGGGTGCGGCAGCCTTACGTCGGGCTGAAGATGCACTACGATGCGCCGCCTGTGCCCGCCCGCGTAGAGCTACACACCTTCCAGGGCGGGTATTGTGGTCTATCTGACGTGGAGGGCGGGCGCGTGAACGCCTGCCTGCTGGTGCGCGATGATGTGTTCCGTGCCCGTGGCAGCATTCCGGCGTTCGTCGCGTGGATGGGCGAGCAGAACCCGGCGTTGGGCGCGTGGCTGCGCCAAGCAAAACCCGCGCTGGCGCGGTGGCAGTCGGTGTCGCAGGTGCCGTTTATCGCCAAGCCCGCCGTTGAGAACGATGTGCTGATGACGGGGGACGCTGCCGGACTCATCGCGCCGCTGGCGGGCAACGGCATGGGCATGGCACTGGACGGCGGCAGGCTCGCGGCGGGGCATGTGCACCGTTACCTACACGGCGAAGCCAGCGCATTGCAACTGGTGCACGGCTATGCTGCTGCCTGGACGCAACAGTTTGGCGGGAGGCTGCGCACCGGGCGCTTTTTGCAGTCGCTCATGCTGCGCCCCGCCCTGATGACCAGCGGGCTGCGTGCGGCAAATGCGCTGCCTGCCCTGGGAGACTTTTTCATTAAGCAAACACGGGATGTACGAAACCCATGACCCAAACCCGAACCGGAATAATGGCACTGCACACCGATGTCCCCGACCTGTGCATGTCCCAGCAGGAAACCGCCGTTGAGTTCGCACAGACAGTGACCGACAAACCGCGCCGTCAGCGTGCTATCCAGATGATCTTTGAGCGCACGGGCGTGCAGCAGCGTTACGTTGCCAGGTCCCCGGAGTGGCTGAAAACCGAGCGCACGACCAAAGAGCGCAACGACGCCTACATGGACGTTGCCGTGCCGCTGGGCGAGCGCACAGTGGCGCAGGGGCTTTCGCTGTACGGTCACACCCCCCAGGACGTGGACGAGTTCTATGTTGTGTCCTGCACGGGCATCAACGTGCCGGGGCTAGACCTGCACATTGCCGGGCGCTTGGCAATGCCGCATCACCTGCGCCGGACGTGCATCCTTGGGATGGGCTGCTATGGGTCGTTCCCGGCGCTGCGCCGCGCCCACGACGCCCACCAGTCCCGCCCGCACGAGAAAGCACTTATGCTGTCGCTGGAACTGTGCAGCCTGCACGTACAGCACAGCGACGACACCGAAAACGTCATCTCCACGGCGTTGTTCTCCGACGGGGCAGGCATGGCGCTGCTGGGCAGCCAGGCGGCACCGGGGCTACCGTATCTGGTGGACTTTAAAGTTCACAGCGACTACACCACGCTAGATCACATGTCGTTTGAACTGAGCGACACCGGCTTTTTGATGTACCTGAACAGCTACGTGCCGGATGTGCTCGCCGCGCACGCACAGGATTTTGTCGATACGTTCCTGGCGCAGCACGGGCTGGTACGCGACGATGTGCAGCACTGGGGCATCCACCCCGGCAGCACCAAAATTGTCGACTACATCCAGGGGCAGCTTGGGCTGAGAGACGACCAGGTTGACGTGTCGCACGCGGTCTTGGCGGAGTACAGCAACATGTCGTCGGCAACCATCCTGTTTGTGCTGGAGCGCATCTGCCAGACGAAGGCACCACAACCCGGCGATTACGGGATGCTGATGGCGTTTGGACCGGGGCTGACCATTGAAGCAGCGCTGTTGCAGTGGTGAATTCGCCGGGCAAATGTGAATTTTTCTTCACTGTTAGAGCAAGGTTATTGACACACAAATTAATTGAGATTACGATAAAGGCATCAATCATCACAATGTAATTTATTTACATTATTCACGGAGCGGTCATCCATGTACCACATCTACGTCTACGATGAACTGATGCAAGACTTCATCACCTACGGCAAGCAAGACTCGCTGGATGAGGCGCTGGTGTTCATCGACCAGCTCGAAGCACCCGCCTGTGTGACCAGCAGTAACCTGCAATTGTTTGTCCACAACGAGGTTTGGCAGGACTCTGCCATTCACCCAGACCTGACCAACTACTGGCAGGCGAACGTACGCACACGCTGGCAGTAGCGCCGCACTTCCCCCAGGGCAAGGCACCCCTTGCCCCTACCTGCGGGCGTAAGGGTTGGGGCGCTGGAAGTTCTCAATTGTGGTTTCTGCCAGTTCCATGAACCCAGCGAGGTTATCCACCTGGTGTGCCGGGAACGTTTTCACCTGCTGCATCGCGCCGTCTGCATCCACACGCCCAATCACAAGCTCGCGTGATGTCTCCTCCACCTTCAGGTGCTTCCAGGCGATGCGCTGCTCCCCAACCACCAACCCGGCAGGTGCAACAGTAATCTGCGGGTGTACCCGAAAGCTTTTCTCCATGCGCAGCCGCTGCCCCATGCGCGTGCCCATCTCGTCTGCGTAGTAAGGGCGCACCTGCCCCAAAAACGCCCGCAGGTCGCCGTGGGCACCGCGCACACGGTATGTTTCGCCGTCACGCATCTTGAACGAAATTTCGCCCCATTGCAGCACGGGTTTGCCGCGCCAGTACCAGCCACGCGGTTTCTCCCGGATTGTCTTCACCGCGCTCCAGCCGTACTTGGCGGGCGGGTCGTCTTTCATTTGCCATGCGAAGCCCACATCGTAAAAGCGGATTTGCTCTGTGCGGCGGCGTGCCACCAACACAGCATTCGTCACTGCGCGTGCCCCACCCACGATGAGCAGCAGCAGCGCAGCAGCATAGCCACCGATCCACAACGCCGCCCGCGCCGCCCCCGGCATCGCCGTGAATGCGTCTAGTTGGGCGCGGATGGGTGGCAGCGACAGCATGAAAAACACGCCACCGCTGGCGAGTACGGTCACAATCGCCCAGCGCAGCCGCCGCACGTACACACGGCGGTCAACCTGTGCTTTGTAAACCAGCACGGGTTTATCTCGGTAGATGCCCTCTTGTTTTTCCAGGAAACGCGCCATATTCATCGCCCCTGATGTGTGATGTTCATAAAATTATCGTTGATTTTAGCAGCGGGCGCAAAGCCAGAATTTGTACAGATTTGGGCTGGGGGTGGGGTGTTAGGAAAATGAGGCGATGAATGATGTTCGTGGGCACCGCCTCACGGGTGCGCGATAACGTCGTAGTTGGCAGCCAGGGACGAGCGCTTTCCCACCTGTGATTATAAGTGATGGGGCGCAAAAGGTACAGTTACGGATTTTGGTGGGGGCTTTTGGTTCACCGCCATGTCTACGAGCACTTAATTTCCGTTAGAGTACTCAAATTGACATCCCTTAACCTGCTCTTTACACTAAAAACATCGCTCGAGCTTGCATCTTCTATTTGTAGTACCAGGTCGCAAATATGCCTGCCACGGGCTGAGTTCAAAAATCATCAGGTTTATGGGAAAATACTCATGGTTAAGTGGATGGCGAAAGCCGCAGTACAGGGCACGATTTCCGCGCTGCCCAAACGGGAAATCATCAATCACTGGTTTCAGATGAACGTGACACGCTCGCTGCCAACAGAGGGCATGGAGGCGATTGAAGTCCGTACCCAGTGGGCAGGCGTGCATCTGGAAAAATGGCGCACACATACAGATAGCAAAGCGCTGCCCCGCATGTGCCTGGACTTGGGCACTGGTTGGTTCCCTAAAGTGCCGATTGCTTTTTACCTGTGCGGCGTGGACTGTACGATTACGGTGGACATCAATGACCTATTTCGTGAAGATTACATGCGCAAGTTGTTCAAGGTTTATGCCGAACTGACATTTGATGAGTTGTGTGAGGTGCTGCCCTGCGCCCGTGAAGACCGTTTGCGAGCCTTGCAGGCGCTGGTGGCACAGCAGGATACCATGCCCATCGACGGGCTGCTGTGCGAATTAGGCATCAAGCGGGTGTTGGGGGACGCGGCGGCAATCGACCTACCGGACGGACAAATTGACCTGATTGTGTCTAACACGACGCTGGAACACATACCTTACGATGTGATCGAGGCGATATTTACAAACTTCCGCCGCCTGATTGCGCCCAACGGCATCATGAGCCACCTCACAGATATATCTGACCATTATTGCCACTTCGACGCGGCAATCACCCCATACAACTACCTGCGCTACTCCGATAAGATGTGGCGCTTCTTCAACAACGCCCTGCTTTACCAAAACCGCCTGCGCGTGCCAGACTACCGCCGCGCCCACGAGCAGACGGGCTTCGAGATTGTGGAAGAGACAACCAACACTGACCACGCCGATGATCTACGGGGGTTGTCACTGGCGCGGCAGTTCCGGCACTACACCTGGGAGGAACTCACCCCGACGCAGGTGTGGCATGTGGCAGCGCCCGCCTAGGCATACACCACATGCTGCATCAGGAACGCCAGCACTGTATTGTAGTAGTCCTGCTGGGTACTCGCCTCCCGGAAGCTGTGCCCCTCGCCAGGATACGTCTTGAACACATGGGGCACGCCGCCACGCCGCAGCGCCGCCGCCACACCCTCGGACTGTTCCACGGGCACCACAACGTCATCTTGCCCGTGGAACAGCGCCACCGGGTCTTTGATGCGGTTGGCGTGTAGCAGCGGCGAGCGTTCCCGGTAGACAGCAGCGGCATCTGGCAAGGTGCCCAGCAGTACATCGTTGTAGTAGCGCTCAAACTTGTGGGTGTGCTGCGCCAAGCCAAACTGATCGGTCACGGGTGCCTGGGCGATGCCCGCCTTGTACACGCCGGGCATCAGGATGAGTGTTTGCAGCACGCTGAGCCCCCCGCTGCTGCTGCCCATCACAATCAGCTTGCTTCGGTCTGCTAACCCCCGGCTGACGAGCGCGTCCGCGCCACGGGCAGCGTCTTCTACCTCATACACGCCGTAATTGCCGTGCAGCATGTCCTTGAATGCTTTGCCGTAGCCCGTGCTGCCCCGGTAGTTGGGTTCCAGCACGGCGAAGCCACGCGAGGTGAAAAAGTGCACCTCCGGGAAGTAACGGGCAAAGCGCTGGCGGGTCGGTCCGCTGTGGATGTGCACGATGAGCGGCGGCACGCCGTCGCCTTCGTAGCCGCTGTTCATGGGCGGGTAGTACAGCCCGTGCACGGTGATGCCCTGCTGCGTCTCCCAGGTGATGTTGATGCCCGTGCTCAGGTCGCCCGCCGGGATGCGCTCCGTGCTGCTGTAGGCAACAACGCGCACCGTGCCCTCCGCCGGAGAAACGTTAACGATCCGGTCGGGGATGCGCGGTGCCCCGGCAATCAGCGCCACCTGCCCACTCACGGGCGAGACGGCAATCTGCTCCATGTGGGTGTAGTCGTCCAGTCCCTTTAAGGTTTCGGTGTCGCTGCCGTCCACCGCCACGCGCACCAACGTGGATTGTGTGTGCTGTGTGCGCAGCGCATACAGCGCCGTGCTATCCGGTGCCCACGCAAACGTCCGCATGTCCTGTAACCACGCAGGCACCGCGTATTCTGCCTTGTCTGTCGTCAGGTGATGATGCTCGCTGCTTTCCATGTCATATAGATAAAGCTGCCACCACCCGGCGCGGTCGCTGGCGTAAGCGAGGTAGCGCCCATCGGGGCTGAAGGCGGCACCAAACACGGACTCATTCCCATCAGCGAGCATAACCCGCTCACGCATCACGAGTTCGCCGTCCGCCAGGTACAGCAAATGCAGTGACGTGCGGTTCCAGGGCATATGCGGGTTGTCCCAGGTGATGCACGCCAAAATGTGCCCGTCCGGGCGCCACGCAGGTTGCATCACGAAGTCGGTGTCGTCCAGCAGCTTGCGCGGATACTGACTACCATCCGCCGGGACAATTGCCAGTGCGTCGCTCCCTTCATAGCTGTGCACATACACCACCCATGTGCCGTCTGGGGAGAGCGTGGGCGCGGCGGCATCGCCAAAACCGGGTGTAATCGCCTGTGGCAACCCGCCCGCCAGCGGCATACGGTACACACGTCCGCCCGCCCCCACAAAATACACATCCCCGCCGCCAACAGTGAACCCGCCACCGCCGTACAGCACACGCCCACCAATGCGCTCGTCGCGCAGCAGGTCACGGGGGGCGGCACCACCCTGCTGCACCACCAACGCGCTGCCACCACTTCGCCGCTCCTGCCAGATGAGCGCGTCCGTGGCGGTGTCCCACTTCACATCGTATAGGCGGTGGTCGCCGCTGAGCACAGCAGGCGTAATCGGACTGTTCCAGGTACCGTAGGGGCGGGTCTGCTTGGGCATCGGTGAGTGACTCCTGTGGTGGCGCAACGCATCTCCTCATACTATATCGCATATTCCACCGCGCCAGTGAGAGAGACTACCCCGCCACAAACGCCGCACAGTCCGGGCGGTAAACCGTAATGTCCGTCTGCTGCACGGTAAACTGCGCACACTGCTCGAACGGGTAGCGCTCCAGGTACGCCACCATGCCGGGGTTATACTGCATCTGGTTTTCCACAAAGATAATCACGGTGGGCTGCACTTGCTCCCACACTTCCACCGGAGTACGCACGTTAAAGCGGCGCATCCCGTCGTTTTCCGCTGTGTAGCTGAGCACATTGGGCGTGCCTGTGTGCGGGAAGATCCAGATAAGCTGGTGCGTGCTGTAGATCACATCGTCATCGCGCACATGCTGCGGCAGCAGGGGTTTTAGCTCATCGTAGAGGTACGGCGGCAAGCTGGCGTTCTGTGCGGTGTAGTGCACACTGTTCCAGTCGATGAAGCCATTGTGCAACTGCCCCAACAGCATGAACAACGCCGCGAGGCTGGTCAGGGTGCGGGCGCGGGCGGGCACCGCCTGCGTGAGCAGCACCCCCACGGGCACCAGATACAGTGCTCCGGTATGCCACAGGTACCCTTGCGAATCCAGCAGTATGGCGGAAAGCACCATCAGCACCGTGATCGTGAGCAAGGTACGATCTGCTGGGGTGCGCCGCCACGCGATGAACCCCAGCGCCAGCAGAATGAGCACGCCCTCAAACAGGGAGCGCCACCCGGCGAAGAACAACAGCGGTCGGCTGGGGCTGCTGCGCTCGCCCAACAGGGAGAAGAACAGTTCCGCGCCCACGGGCATGATGTTTGCCACCACGTACACCAGCGTGCCGATTAATGCCCCCACACCAAACGCCACCCCGTCGCGCAGCCCGCCCCAATCTCGCCGGACGAGCGCGATTACCATGCCAGCGCCGTAATAGACCGAAAACGCAAACGCCACCACCACACTGCTAGCGTGCACTTGCAGCCCCAGTACAGGCACCAGCCCCACCAGCGCGTGCAATGTGTAGCGTGCGCCACGGTTTTGCGCATCACGCGCGGCAAGCATGGCATACAGCGCCCATATGCTGATGACCGAGACAAAATAGCTGGGGCGGAAGTCCCACGCCAGCGCAAATGTAAGGCTGAACAGCGCAAACCCGCTGCTGACCCACGCCGCTGCCCGTCCGTAGAGGTGCGCCGTCACCGCGTAGACGCCGCCCGCCAGCAAACCCGCCATGAACAGCAGGTTCAGCACACGCCCAATCCGCACGCTGTAGCCGATTGTTTCCAGCAGCCAGCCGTAGCCCGCCAGCCCCCACCCGTAGCCCGGCTCAATCGGCAGCGGCGGCAGCAGCCACGTCCGGTACTGCACGCGCCCCTCCGCCCAATAGGTGCTGCCCAGGTCGGCATAGCCCGCCTCATCCGGGGTGTAATTGTTCATGCTCAGCGTTGTGATAACCCGCGCCATCAACAGCACCGCCGCCAGTGCCGCCAGTGCCGCCACCAGCGCCCGCCGCACTTCCACCGATTGGACAGGGTCGGGGGCATCGGGTGTGGCGCTCAGCACGATTGCCACCAGCAGCACCCAGTTCAGGCTCAGGTAACCCACCAGCGTGGTTTCCAGGCGCAGCAGCCACAACCCGGCGATAACAACGCCCGCCAGCACCAGCAGCGGGAGCTTGCCCGGCACCCGGGGCAGCATCCGTGCCACCCACCCGGCAGCGACCAGCGCGGCAGCATAGGCGACGATGAGCACAACGTTCACCAGCAGCACCAGGGCGTAGTCCGTGCTGTAGCGACCGAACACCTGCGCGGGCGTCGACGTGTGCCCCCACAGTGTGGGGATGCTGAGCAGTTGCGCGGTGAGTGCAGCGGCAAGCAGCACCCGAAAGGCATGTGTTTTTGGCATAGTGGCAGGGTGTGTGTCCGTATGATTGAGCGCGGCGTATTCTAAAGCGGATACGAAAGCGGGTGTAAGGGCGAAGTTGCGGGGGGTTACTTCTTGTTCTCGATGAGCGAGCGCTGCGGGAAAACCATCTGCCCCTTGTTGATGCGCTGCCGCTCCAGCAGGATGCGGTTTGCCCGCTCAAAGTCTTTGTGCAGGTCGTACACGCGGTTCATCTGCGTCCCGGACGGCTCCAGGTGGTACGTCACAAACGACACGCTCTTACGACCCGCTGCCATCACCAGCCATGTGGGTTCGCGCAGCAGGATGCGAACCACACCAACCCGCAGCTTGTCCATGTTCCACAGCGTTTTCAGCAGCCCGGCGATGCGCTGCATGTCCGGGCGGGTGCCGCCACCCATCAGCGGGCGCGGCTGGTGGTGCAGGTAAATCACATAGTTCACCGGGCGTGCCTCGAAGTGCTCGCGCAGGAACGATGTTTTGCCGCTGCGGGACGCTTGCTTCCAGCCGTCGTTGCTGGGGTCACGGGAGATGATGCGCTCGATGATGGCGCGTTGTTCGCTGTAGTGCCCGTAGATGGCATTAAACTGCGCCCGGCTGATCTCGCGGCGGGCATACTCGTTGGCAACGGTTTCCATCTTCTCGCGCAGCAGTGCCAGCCGCTCCTGCGGGGATGCTGGCTCCGACGCCCATTGCTTTTCCGGCGGCGGTTGGGCAGGCTGCTCTGCCGGGGCGTGACGGAAAGCCTCTGGGCGCTGCGGATGAATGGGCGACATGCGCTCATTGGGGTTTTCGGGTTGGGGCGCGGTGTGCTGCGGGTCGCTCACGGGTCGGCTCTATGCTTAGTATAACTAAATCGTTACAAGTTGATGATAGCATAGAACGCATTGTGGGGGAAATCAGCTATAATGCGATTTCAATTCTAAAATCAGATTCTAACCAGGGTATGCACCTAAACAAACCAACTGGACTGTACTTTACGCCTACTGCGGTGCAAACCGCCACGCAACGCGCCCGTCGTGCCCCATTTAAAGACGCCTTTGCGCTGCTGGACGAGCTGCGCCCAACAGACCCAACCACCGCAGCGGTCGCCGCAGGGTTTCGCTATCAGTTCCAACAGGACGAGCGTGCCGCCGCGCAGGTGGGCAAATGGCTGGCGGGGGGCGGCGGATTGAACGTGCAAACAGCAGACACTTACGGGGCGTGCGCCGCGCTGATGGCGGCAGGACACGCCTACACACTCGTGCAAGACACCGTCCCCGCCGCGACCGCCTCCGCGTGGGTGAACGCCTACGACGCCCGCGTAACCCCGCTGTGTGCGGCGGATAGCAGCACCCTCGCACCGCTGGAGGTCATCTGGCAGATGGCGCTGCAAGTGGTGGCGGGCGTGGTGCTGCAACGCGGTGATCTGTTCAGCGCGGGCGTGGATGTGTTCAAGCAGGTGATCGCCCACGAGATTCACCCGGAGGGCTACATGCCCCGGCTGGTAGAAAACAGCGCGGGCGGCGGGTTGCAGCGGCAGGTGTTGGCGGCGCAGGGGCTAGCGCTGGCGGCAGAGGCGGCAACCCACGCCGGGGAACCGCTGTGGGCGTACGATGTGCGGGGGATTTCTGCGAAGACGACTGCCATTTACGCGGCTGCCTACTTCGAGTACCGGGATACGTGGCAGTGGGACGAACCGCCCACAGAGGCAGAAACCGACGCGTTCTACCGGGAGCAGGGCGCATTTTTGGAGATGCTGAATGTGCACCTGCGCCCCGTTGTGCTCAAGGCGACGCTGGACAAGCTGCGCCCGTTGTTCTCACCATATGGCGGCGGGCTAACGACGCTCTCGCACGGGGTGCCGCAGCGCCGAGGGCTGTTCGGCTAGCAGAGTTTCATCCCGCATGTGTGCGGCGTGGCATGGGGCGATGTGCTATCATCGGCGCGTATGCCACACACCCCACGGAGAGAGAACCCACTATGCTCGACCAGAGCACCCGCACCACCATCAGCATCCACAACCAGAACAAACAACACATCGCCAAGCTGCGTGCCGCCCTCTACGACTGTGACCCTGCCGCGCTGCCAAACCAACTGCGCGAGTGCTTCGCGCCGGGCTGTCCCATTCACCTTGCCTACCCGTTCGAGAACATCGACGGCCCCGGCGCGTTGTTCGATGCGGTGTACGCGCCGCTGCTGCATGCCATCCCTGACCTGGAACGCCGCGAATACATCTGCATGGCTGGCGCGGCAGCGGACGGCAAACGCGGCAATTGGGTGGGGTGCGCGGGCACGTACACCGGCGTGTTTGAACAACCCTGGCTCGATATCCCCCCCACCGGGCACGTTGTTTACATGCGCTACCACGAGTTCTTCCGCATCGAGGACGGGCGCATCGTGGAGATGCAAGCCCTTTGGGACATCCCGCAGTTGATGTTGCAGGCGCGGGCGTGGCCCATGTCCCCTAGCCTCGGCGTAGAGTGGCTGATACCCGCCCCGGCACACAACGATGGCATCATCACCGCGCCGTATGACGCCGCCGCCTCCGCCTCAAGACTGAAAATAATAAATGGAATGTTTGTAGGGCTTGGGCGCTCTGTAGACGGTGCCGAGGCAATGCAGCTTGACCGCTACTGGCACCCCAAGATGATGTGGTACGGTCCGGCTGGCATCGGCAGTATGCGGCGGCTGTCCGGCTTTCGTAACTGGCACCAAATTCCTTTCCTCAAAGCAATGCCAGACCGCACCGCTATCCTCGGCAACGGTGCGCTGTTCGCCGACGGCGACTACGTGGGCTTTACCGCGTGGCCCGGTATGCAGATGACCATCACGGGCGACGGTTGGCTGGGCATCCCACCGACGAACAAGCCGCTCACCATGCGCAGCCTGGACTTCTGGCGGTGCGAAAACGGGGTGATCCGCGAAAACTGGGTATTGGTGGACATGCTCAGCACGTACCATCTGCTGGGTGTGGATGTGTTTGAGCGGATGCGCGAACTGACATACTATCCGCGCCACCTGCGTTCGTAGCGGGGTGACGGTGCGACTTTGTCTCCCCCCGCGCAGGGGCAGTACGATAGTACTAGTCCGTTAGACGGTCAGCGCTTGTGGCTAATCTTCCCACGCCATGTTACGTTAATCCTGTTATGTCAGGTGCACTTATCTCTGTGCGCAGCGCGGCATAAGTTGGCATATAATAAACACGAAGGGAAATTAGCCCTAAGGGGGGACTTCAATGAGCGTCGAACTGCAACGCAGTGCACACCAAGACAACGTTTTCATCGTGACCCTATACGACGGCTGGGATTGGCACGACATCGAGAACGTGCACGACGAAGTGCAAAGGCTAAGCGCTGGGGAGAAGCCCGTTCACATCATCACCGAAATTGACGGTCCCATCAACATGCCCAATGGCATTGAATCACACGCACGGGGTTGGCTAGACGCGCACGTCAACGAAAACGGCGGGCTGCTGGTGTTCGTCACGCAGTGGGGAATGATCAAATCCACACTCAAGCTGCTTTCCATAACATTTAACCTCTCACTGGGGTACATCCACTTTGCGACATCAGTAGAAGACGCCCATCGTATTGTGCGTACGTGGGAAGTCGCCTAGCGCGACCGATAGCCACAGGTAGCGGTGATGAAACGCTTTGGGGCGGTCGTCGCGTGGGTGCTGGTGGTCATCACCGTGGTGGTGGTCGCTGCTGCGCTCTATGGCAATTATTACCAGAGTCGGCTGCGCGGCACGAGCTGGCGGTTGGTCACGCTGGATGGTGCAACGCCCATCCAGAGCGGAATCCTCACACTGATTTTCGCGCAAGATGGTACCGTTTCCGGTAGGGCGGGCTGTAATAGTTTCTCCGCAGGGTACTTTAGCGTGCGTCGCACCACAATCTATTTCCCCGGCATGTTTAGCACGCTGGTCGCCTGCTTCCCGAACGAGATCATGCAGCAGGAAAACGCCTACCTGGGTACCTTGCGCGGCGCGTCGCACTACCAGCTAAGCGATGACCAACTGGTCATCACCACCCACGATGACAAGCAGCTTGTATTCGTGCCACTGGAAGACTAAGCTCGCACAGTCCCGCAAAACTTGCACTTTTCTGTAGAAGGTTATATGATTTTTGCACCTTCGCATTAACGTCAAACCACCCAGCAAACGGAGCGACCCATGCAAGAGGCACTTTATCCACTGCTGTTGCAACCCAGCCTGCACACCAAAGTGTGGGGTGGGCGCAAGCTGGCAACCGTGTTGCACAAACCGCTACCGACAGACGCCCCCTACGGCGAAAGCTGGGAACTGCACGACACCGCCACCGTCGCTAACGGCCCGCTTGCCGGGCGCACACTGGGCGATCTGCTAGGCGAGTACGGCACGGCACTCGTCGGGCAGGGCAACGACCCTACGGCGGGGTTCCCGCTGCTTGCCAAGTTCCTGGATGCGGCCGACTGGCTGAGCGTGCAGGTACACCCCAATGATGAGCAGGCAGCCGAACTGGAAGGCGAGCCACGCGGTAAGTCCGAAGCGTGGATTTTCCTGGGGGCAGACGACGGCGCAAAGCTGGTGGTAGGCGTGCAACCCGGCACCACCCGTGAGGCAATGGCGCAGGCCATCCGCGATGGTGTGCTGGAGCAGCACATTGCCTATGCGGATGTAAACACGGGGGATGTGCTGTTCCTGAAGGCGAACACCGTGCACGCGCTGGGACCGGGCTTGCTCATATACGAAATCCAGCAGTCCAGCAACACCACCTACCGCCTGTACGACTGGAACCGCATGGGGCTGGACGGCAAACCGCGTGACCTGCACATCGACAAGGGCGTGCAGGTGGCCAATGTAGACTTTTTGCCAGCGCTTACCCACCCGTGGGATACCGCCCAAGACCGCGTGACCTTGGTCACGTGCCCCTACTTCCAAACGGACTTGCACACGCTGCAAGATGGCAGCCCGATTGACATTGCAACGGGCGGCAAGTTCCACGCGCTGACGTGCGTGCGTGGCACGGCGACGGTCGCTAGCAGTGGCACCGAGGTCGCCATCAGCATCGGGCAAACCGCGCTCATCCCGGCAAGCCTACCCGCGTTCTCGCTGGTGGGCACAGCGGAGGTACTGCAAAGCTGGCAAACCTAGCAAGCGCTGACGACCCCTTACCCGCCCAAAACGCGGTACGGCGCTGCGGCATCTCCGCAGAGGACATGCAACTGCGCCTGGACGCGGCCGCCCACATCCATGAACTACACCTGAACTGCGCTCATCTCACACAAGTGCCACCCGACGTGTGGGAGCTAACCAACCTGCGCGTGTTGATTTTGGATGATAACGCGCTTACTGAACTGCCGCCGGAAATCGGCAACCTCACCAACCTGCGCTCGCTAAGCCTCATCAGCAACCAGCTCACACGCCTGCCACCAGAAATTGGGCAGTTAACGCAGTTGCGCTCACTCAACCTGAGCAATAATCGCATCACTACACTGCCGCCAGAAGTGGGGGACATGAGCGGGTTATCGATGCTGTCGCTGTCCAACAATCGGCTAACGTACCTGCCACCCCAGGTTAACCAACTGGAAAACCTCAACGACCTGCTGCTCACCAGCAACCGCCTGACGAACCTGCCGCACCTGCACGTGGAGCGACGCTTGTTTGTGTCCGGCAATCCGCTGCCGAACGCATTTACCGACCTCAACGCGGCGGAGCAAGCGCACTTTCTCGGTCACGCACCGCCGCTGGTTGCACCCGTGTGGGTGGTGATTGTGCTGATGGTTTGCTGGCTGTGGGGCGTTCGGCGGGCGGTGCGCCGCTGGCTGCATAAGCGCCGCTAAGGATAAGTAGCAGATTAGCCCGCCGGTGCCGCTGGCGTGATTTTTGGCGCAAAACAGGCGTTTTTGCTCATGCCCTATTCAGGTCGGCATCACCAATGTGTTACAAATCCCTCATTTTCATCGGGCACAATACGCACAGGCTTGTGTGGATTTGGGTAGGTTCTTGCTTCATTAGGACTTTCGCTCTTAAACGGTCTCAAGAGCAGGAATACGTGGGTCACGGAGTTCAGCCCTGAGATAT
>CAYVGI010000085.1:15608-21333 GCA_964451095.1 uncultured Anaerolineaceae bacterium | reverse complement strand
TTGCACGGCCTCGTGGACGTTTTATGCTATGCGGCCTGAAATGGATAAAGTCGAGACCAACCCACACTGGTGATCCAAACGCGCGGCAGCATGATCGTGCGGGACATCGACTTGCTGTTAAAGATGGAGCGGCTGCGCGTCAACATGACCGTCACCACCGATGACGAAAACGTGCGTAAGGCGTTTGAACCGACCTGCCCATCCAACGAACAGCGCTTGCAGGCGATCACACAACTTCACGAGGCGGGCATAGACGCTTGTATCACCATGACGCCGCTGCTGCCCTTGCGAGATGTGGCAAGCTTTGCGGATACGCTGGTGGCAACCGGTATTCAAAAATTTGTGGTGCAGGAGTTCCATGCTGGGCAAAGCCGCTTTGCCGCTGGGACTGGCGAACAGGCAAAACAACTGGCAACAAAGATGGGCTGGAACGCAGCGGCATATCGCACCAGTGTTGCCTTGCTGCGAGCGCGTTTGCCGGAGGTACGCGAGGGCAAAAACGGCTTCGCACCGACGTGGTTATCAGCACCCCCAAGTCCCCTGGAATAGGCACATTTTGGGATAAAAATATTGGCGCACGCACTCCCCCACTTTTTGTTTGCATACCCCTACATGTTGAGATATGCTTGAACCGTCAAAATACAGTCCAACCATAGTACACGGGATAAGGGTATGCATCCGGACGAATTTGCAAAGCAGGTCAACAAACTCACCAACCACCAGTGGAAGTTATTGGAAGTACTCATCAAGGCGAACGCACAGTGGGTATCCCGCCGTTACATCGCACAGGCAATTGGCAAGCGCCGTCTGATTCCGTATGACATTGACTGTCTGCAAATGCTACAGGAGCACGAACTGGCGGAGATTGAGCGTGTACACGACGACACTCCAATCGGCTATCAGGTTGTGTACCGCGCCAGTGACCAAACACTCGCCGCCCTTGAGCAGATCAACCAACTACGAGAAGACAGCATCGTCTAAAGGGCACACGACCTATGAAGATCATTACACTACTCAACGAAAAAGGCGGCGTGGGCAAAACCACGCTTGCGACTCATCTCGCTGCCGGGCTTGCTATCCGTGGGAACAAAGTCGTTCTTGCGGACACAGACATGCAGGCGAACGCGACGATTGCATTCGGACTGCGCCCGGAACCACGCATCTACGATCTGTTTGTGCGACCGGAAGACACCTCGATTCGGGATGTGCTGCGCCAGGTGCCAAACACCCGGCTGGCAGTGCCGGACGATGTGGACAAGGTGAAAGGGGCGCTGTTTGTCATACCGTCGGACAAAGAAGCGCGTGGCATCCCCAACAACATCTCCGATGACACAATCGTGATGACTCGCTTTCGCGAGTTGAACAGCGTGTTTGACTACATGGTTGTGGACACATCCCCGACAGCAAACATGCTACACACGGCGATCTACGCCGCGACTGATGCGATCATCTATCCGACGCGTCTTGAGGAGTGGTCGTTCCATGGGCTGAGCAACGCGATTGGACGCCTGGAAAAAGCGAATGCATTCCGCAGCCTGTACCACTTGCCACCCATTCAGGTGATCGGCATTGTGCCGACAATGACCAAGCTGCGCACAATTTTGCATCAGGAAAATCTGGTAAAGCTCAACAAGGCATTCGGGGATATGGTGCGTGACCCGATTGCATCCCGTACGATCTGGGCGGAGGCGGCGAGCAACTACATGCCGCTGTTTGCATTTGAGCCAAACAATGTGGCGACCCGCGACGCATGGCGCGTGGTGGACTACGTTGAGGGGGTGAAGGATGGGGCGTCGTAGAGACAAACGGCGTGAGAATCTCGCCAACGGTGGTGTGTTCGGCGATGGGCAACCTGCCATGCAAGAACGAACACAAGAACACCCACCGCTCCAGCAAATGGATGATGCTGTTTTCGAGACTAAATCGCTGCATGACGATATCATGGCGCAGCTTCCTGCCAAAGGACTCCAGCGCACATTGCGGGCGAACGATGGTCGTATCGAGCGGGGTGATTTTGTCCTGACGATGACTGGTTTGGAATACGTCGGTGAGGATCTCACGGTGCAGCAGTGGCGTGAGATGGGCAACTGGCTTAACCAGCTAAAGGACTCGATCCAGTGGATGATTGGTGACTGGGCAAACCTGGGTGTGCAGCACATTGACACCTGGGTTGCCCCGGACGGGCGCGAGTTCGAAACACGCTATGCCGAACTGCTGGAAACCACCGATTACAGCTACAGCACGCTACGCAAGTTTGCATTTGTTTCACGCGCTGTTCCGCCAGAACGACGCCGCACGTCTCTCACATTCTCGCACCACGTCGAGGTGGCGCATCTTTCAGAACCGGATCAAGAGATGTTTTTGGACATGGCAGAGCCGAACCCAAACGACGAGAAACCGCGTCGCATGGCAGTGCGTGACCTGCGCGAAGAAATCCGGAAGCGGGATCAGATTACGTCAGGCAGTGTGCCACCCAAGCCAGCTAAGCATAAGGACGCTGAGGCTAGCCTCATACAGACGGGATTAGACTTCACACGCAAGCCCCCCAAACGCAATGCAGCCAATCGCAAAAAGGCACTGGAAATCGCGGAACTGTATCGCAAGCTGGCACTTGAGCTAGAGACCTATGCACAGCAAGACGACTAGCGCCTCGTGTTCCGATGTCGGAACACGGTGACATCCCATGTCGGAACAGCGACATGGGATTTTTTATTTCACGGCTGCTTTTGCCTGTGGATACTCCGACTGTAGGAACACGATAATAAAGCCCGCCGGGTTTTCCACGTTGGTACGAGCTTGAACCACGCGCAGCGCTCTTGTGATCGCATTTACCCCGTAAATCTGAACAAGCTCTTTTGCCTTGCTCTGCGCAAATGCCCGCTCACGGTTTCGCTGGCGTGTAGTTTCAACAAGCGCCGTCGCCGCCTGTTGTGCGGTTTCTGGTGACTTGACCACTGTTTGTCCACCGTTTTTCAGCGCTGTGACGATGTAACCTGCTGCGTTCTTGAGTTCGCCCTGCTCGTACTGATTCAACTCGGTGAGCACATCTTGCACTGCCTGCTGCCCGTGCTCACGGACTAGCGCACAACAGGTTTGCCAACGCAGCCGGCATTTTGTGTTATGCCACTCCGCCGTGAGATAGAGCGATTCTGCAAGGTGTACGTTGTCAGCGCTTAGCCCGTTTGTGATCGACTTTCCGTAGCGTGCTTTCAGCAGTGATGTAACAAAACCAGCGGGATTGGAAACCCGCTCACCGCGCTCTCGCAACGTGTGCAATACATCCTGCACAGCAAAACGCCCATAGACCTGCACCAACCCCTGTGCTCGCTGCTGTGACAGCATCCCTTTGCACGCATCGGCAAGCTGTTGTGTCGTTGTCGCGTTTGCTTGCTCGATCCCAGCGGCAACAAAATGCTGTGACGCAGGTGGTGTTAATGGCAGCGCTGGCGGTGCGTCTGTGGGAACCGAAGCTGACGAAGCGGTGATGGAGACCTGTGCCTGTGTGGCAAACGGGAACTTAGGTGCGGATTGTTGTTGTGCTGGGGGCGTAGGGGCGAACTGCGGCTCATAGACGGGCAGCTCAACGGGCAGACGGTAGTGATTTGGCAGTTGCTGTTTGTACACGAAGCGCACTTTGTGGCGCAGCAAACGCCGTGCAATGGGTACCAATGGCGGATAGCGCTTGCCTGTGTCATCCTCTAGAAAAGCACCGAATTGATACTCCAAAAGATCGTTGGGTATCGCACCGAGCGTTTTCCAGGTGATGCGGCGCTCACGATAGAGTGGTGTGACAATGACGCCTACATTGCGGTTGTAACGACCTAGGGTGCGCTTAGAGATACCCAGGCGGTTTGCCAGCCATCCCTTGTAATACTGACCGGGGGAACGACGCAGCATGGCGCTGTGCAGCGCCTGCCGATAGCTGGACGCACTGTGTAGCGCGGTTTCCGGCAGCACATCACCACCAGACCAGCCAACCCCATAGCAAACACATAACGTTCGCAGATCCGGCATTTGGTACCGCTTCGGAGGACGCCCACGATTTTGTGTTGGTTTTGGCACACTTAACTCAATAGCATTGAGTTGTGGTGTTTTAGCACCAGTTTTTGTAGCAGCGACAGCCGCGTTTGCAGCACCCGGAAAAACCAACATATGGGGGTCATTTGGCATTACCGAACTCAGCGCTTTGCGCAGCGACCAGTCCCCGATCCCTGTTTTGCCAACCACTTGCAAAACCTCGTCTCGCGTAAACAACTGACCAGCACGCCAGCCTGCCATAACCAGCGACTCTAGCACACGCAGCAGGGCAGTCTGCTTATGTCGCAGCATCGCTTCACGGAGTGAGTTTGGCACTTTGCTGAACTTTGCGCCTATGCGTGCTGTCGAAGGTCTGCTGAATGCACTCGCAATCGTCCTGAGAGCCTCACCACGGCGTTTTTCTGCGGATTCTGTGAAATGACCTGCTGGGGGCGGTTGGCGCACGTGTACGGGCACCAGAGGCGTTGCATCTGCCGCTGTGCCGCCGCAATCACGGAGCCAGCAGCAAGTTTCGAATAGGGCATTGTTTCGCCCATGCGCCACACGCGCAAGGTAGTAGCTCACAAGTTGATCCTGTGACGTGGTGTTATCCGAGGCAGCCACCACGTTTGCATGAGTAGGGCACAATCGCGATGAGACGCCGCTAGAGCCGTTTTTGGGGTGAGTGTGGCTAGCTGCATCCAAGAACGCCATAATGCGGCTTAAATCGTCTTCTGAGAGGATTTTAGGAGCACAGTCGTTTGCTGTTACCCACGACGCTCCACTGGCAGTGGGCGTGGGCGGTGCGATCACATAACGCCCGTTGTACTGCCAGTCTACGCCGGGGGCGCTGCGGCTACGTATGCCTTGTTGACGCAGGCGCTGTGGGATGTGGAAGTAGAAATGGGGCAGTCCACGCTTGCCAGACCGAACCACACGGGTTTGGGCAAGCTCCGGGTACAACTGCCTGAACTTATCGGCGAGTGCTTCGTCGTCGAAGTCCAGCACCGCCAAGCCGGACACATCGCCACACACAATCGCCAGCCCACCGTGCTGCTGGTGCAAGAACCAATTCTGAAGTTCTGTGAGTGTGGGTTGCCGCCGCTGGAAGCCTGCCCACTTGACCGCAGCAGCCTTAAACTTTGTGGGGGAAGTCTCGCCGTAAATTGGAATAACAGCATAGCCCAAACGATGATACGACAGCGCTGTATTGTATAGCTTTTTTGGCAAATCCATATCGATAACGCCCTTCGAGGGGGCGTTACGGGTTGCCAAAAAACAATGAGTTCGTTAAACTCATAAACATACCAAGAGTTTGCTGTCTTTGAGCGGATCGCAAGCTTCTTACAGAAGCCCCCAACGGTTGTACCCTTTAGCCAAACATCGTTGAGGGCTATCTTTATTTTTACGGCAAATACTCTGTGCGGTATGAGACGCTAGCCAAAACGCCCCGTTTCAATTGTAAATGTTCCGTCCTATAACGGTGTCACCACCGTACGACAATCATAGACCTCTTTTGGCATTTACGCAACTCATTTTCCTAACTTTCCTATATCCTCAATAGAACGTAAATCCTTGGGTGTAAGCCGCTAAGTAGCACGCGATGTTGTTGATGCGCCTCCCACTTGCCAGAATCCTGCAAAACAGCGTCCATCAGCTTTACCTCATGCGTGATAAGCACGAAGCGTCCACCCCGTTTTGTGACCCG
>CAYVGI010000085.1:0-15508 GCA_964451095.1 uncultured Anaerolineaceae bacterium | reverse complement strand
GCCGCTTTACCAAAGCGCAATCGCTCTATTGCCAACGTGCCAGAGCCACACGCCACGTTGAGCACAACATCGGTATCAGTTGGTTCAGACAGGCGTGCCATAGCATGGGCAACGGAGGCGTTTAGTGCACCCGGCACATTGACCATACGCCAATCACGGGTTGCGTTGGGACGCGGAGAAAGACGCACCAGCGCATCCCACCCGTTGCCAATAACAGCACGTCGCAACCGGAGCAGCAAATCGCCCTCGTCAGGGTGTGCGGTTAGCCCAGTTTCTGACGCGAGGGTTTGTAATAGCCGCTGCATTACCGAAGACTGCGAACCTGCCGCATTGATCGTCATAGTTGTGTAAGCATTTGGTGTTAGCGCACGAACCGTTTCAATTTGTTGCAGCAGACGCGTCAAGTGTTGATGACCGAGAAATGCCTTTGGGCGCGGAATGTCAAACGTCTCCACGAGGTACCCTGCCAGGACTGTTTGCAGAGCGAGCAGGCTGCCCAAATTGCCCGCGTAACCAAAACGCAATGCCCCCGCTACTGTCTGAGGTTCTGTGACCAGACGCCCCCCGTAACGCTCTAACAGTTCAGCAACTGCAACAAACTCCAGTCCTTCGGCAACTTCCAATTCAACAGCATATTTTTCCATCGTGTGATGCCCCAAAATCAAAAAACCGCCCACACCATAGCGTGTGAGCGGCTGTAACTGCAAGCATGACCTCAAAATCGTCTAGTAGTTTGAACGTGTGCGGAAAAGCTCAAGCAGTTGTTTGGCGCGGGAGGGCTGCTTTTCAAAGGAATGAGGCTCAATCGGCTCGTCTAGGTACTGTGAGTAACCGGGTACCTTCGTTAGGTCCACACCGTCCAGGTTTTTGAAGCCCATTGACCAATCACCGTAGCTACGCTGTTCGATTCTATCCTTGCCAACAAGGAGGACTTTCCGGTGACGGTTATCCTGGGCGATCTTATCGTACAGAGCATTCACCGCCTTGTCTTCGCCCTCCAATGCTTGGATGAAGTAGCTGTCACGATACAGCAACATTCCAGTGATGTTCGCCTCAGCATTGTTTTTTCGACTGGACTCCAAAATAGCCACGAGATCATTTTCGGTCATCTTGCGTGTTTCTACGCTGACGTAAACGAGCGATACAAGTGCCATGTCTTACTCCTACGAATGTCTTGTTTACATTTTCCTGATGTGGGTGCACCAGATTACGTTACACAATAAATGAGCATTGTCTGGTTGTAAATATGCCAATTTAACGATGTAACAAATGTCGAAATATATGCATTGACAAAACTCATGATTATTGGGTAAGAATATTCAAACACTCAGAAATTAATGCTATTTACACCTCTTTAAAATGATTTTTGCTATAGTAGAGGCAAGTTATTTGGGATGGCGGAGGAAAACCCACATGACAAAGCTACAACAAGCTGTAAGGCTACTCCGGCACGACGATGCCGCCGCACGCCGCAAAGCAATCGCCTATCTTGCCAAGTCCGGGGAGCAAGATGCGATCAAAGCGCTGGCGTGGGCATACAAAAATGACCCGGATCCGGAACTGCGAGAGCTAGCGCGTAAGGGTGGCGTTTACCTGAAGCGAGAACTGGATAACGGGCAATCCAATGCGCAACCCGCAGAGGACACCCACGCTGGTGCATCATCGTTTAGTTACGAGCAAGACACTTCCCAGAGTTCCCAGGCGGTCGATCGCGCGTTCACGTTTGACGATGACGAACCTGAAGACGACAATATATTTACATTCGATGATGAGGACGCCTACGACTATGGCACCAGCGCCAGCAATTACGATTATGGCGGCAGTGCTAGCAGCTACGACATCTACAGCGACGACGAACCCGACGAGTACGACTACAACGATGACTATGCCTCGGACACGGGCCCGATTGGGTATGACGCCCGCAAGCAAATTGACCAGGCGATGAGCCTACACATTGATGGGGACGACGCTGGGGCGCTCGAGGCGCTGGGCAAGGCGGTGGAGATCGACCGGCGTGCCGTGAAAGATCATCAGGCGCAGAATGTTGCGACCGCCGTCACAGGCATGGATGGCTACGAGGTGATGCAGTCGCTGGCATCGCCATTCGAGCGAGCGCGGTTGGTTGAATCTGTGGGGGATGATCTGGATGACATCTTCGCGGATGATGGGAGTGTGGGCAGCGGCAAGAAAAAGAAAAAACTAGCTGGTGAACCGTCGTGGGGGACAGTGTGGCTAGACCTGGGGATTTATGGGCTGGTCTTTCTGGCGGGCACCATCATCGTCCTACTGCTAGGCGCAAACCGATTCGCACCACTGCTACAGGAACTGCAAAGCAACCCGGAATTTCAGGAAATACTTATCGAGGCTGACCTGAACCCGGAGGAATTCGACGACTTAGTAGGCGCCTCCGCTGTTTTCTGGGGGATTAGCTCAGTAGGCTTCGGCATCTACTACATGGTTATGATCATGATTCAAGGGCTTGTTTACCACTTCGTTGCCACATCCATGATGGGCGGAAAGCGGTCAACGACTACAACCTACAATGCCTATATTCCAGCAGAGACGATTATCTTGGCGGTTGTGTACGTGGTGGGGATTGCCACGCTATTTCTGCTGCCAACGGAGGCTGCTGCATACGCTGGACTTTCAGATTCAGAGATTCCGCCGGGGTTGATTGCATCGTTTGGGATACTCGGAATTGGGAGTTTTATTTACCCCTTCGCCTACGCGACGGTCATATCTATCAGACTGAGCAACGCGCAGGCATTTGGGTTCGGTAAGGGGTGCCTGTCTTTCATCATAGGCTACATCCTGGTTTTAGTTGTCAACTGCATGTTTGGGTTTGTGTTGCAGGCGTTTGGCTCCGTACTGCTCGCATTTGCTGGCGGATAGTTTACGTTCCGCTGCTCAGCCACAGGTAATCGTACGGTGCCAGCCCCACACCTTCCTTAAGATCAACCTCGTTGCCCTTCGCCAAATTAATGCTTTTGGCGGGGGCATTCCACTGCACATCCAGCACATGGCGCGGGATGTGCTGCTCAAACTCACTGAAATTGAACAGGCAAAACACCGTCTCGTCGCGTGCAAATCCCAGCACATGGGCGTTGTGTGTGTTGAAGAAGCGCGTCGGGGCGTTGCCAAGCGCGGGGGTGTGCTTGCGTACACCAATCATGAACGTGAGCCGGGAGAACATCTCGCCGTGTGGGGTTGCCCGTTTATCTCGCACATCGGCGTGTTGCCAATCATACCGAGAACGGTGCACCCAACGTGCGTCCGCTGCCTTCCCCGGCACGTCCTGGTAGCTGTAGTCGTTCAGGGTTGCCAGCTCATCCCCAATGTAGATGAGCGGAATGCCACTCGCCGCCAGAATCAAGCTGTGGATCATCAGCAGGCGTTCCAGCGCGTGGCGGTAGTAAAGGTCGTTGCCAAGCTCAAGTGCTTGTTCCAGCCCGGCGAGTGACGCAGCAGTGCCCGCGATACGCAAATCCTGGTTTTTGGGGTTGTAGCCAAAGCCTACGCCGCGTGCAAAGCTGCCGTCAAAGCGCCCGGTGTAGAACTGGTTCAGGAACTGGCGGTGGTCATAGCCGTTGATGCCGAAGTGTGCCATGTCATCGTCTGCCATGCTCCAACCGATGTCGTCGTGCACACGCACATAGTTGACCCACACGCAGTCCGGCGGCAGGTCGTAGCGGTGCATCATGGCGTACGTCATCACATCGGCGCGGCGGGTTGCCAGCGCATCCCAGATCAGCGCCATCATGGTGGGGTTATAGGAGATGGGGCACTCGTTGTAATCAACGTAGCTTACCACGTCATCCGGGTGCACAATTGCCTCGCTCTTGAAGATCATGCCCGGCGCGGCAATTTGCACTAGCGCGTTCATCGCCTGGATAATCATGTGCGCTTCGGGCAGGTTCTCGCTGGTGGTTCCCATACGTTTCCACACAAACGCAACTGCATCCAGCCGCAGCACCTCTACGCCGACGTTCGCCAGGAACAGCATTTCGCCCATCATCGCCGTGAGCACTTCCGGGTTTTCGTAGTTTAGGTCCCATTGGAAATCATAGAACGTCGTCCACACCCACGCCTGCACATCATCGTTCCAGGTGAAGCTACCGGGTGCCTGCTCCGGGAAGATCTCGCGCAGGGTCTGCTCGTATTGGTCGGGCAGGGTGCGATCTGGAAACAGGCGGTAGTAATTGCGATAGTGCTCGTCCCCGGCACGCGCTGCCGAAGCCCAATCGTGTTCGTTCGATGTATGGTTGAAGATGAAATCCAACGCGAGGCTGATGCCTGCCTCACGCAAGTCAGCAGCGAGGGCGCGTAGCTCGTCCATTGTGCCGAGTGCGGGGTTGGTTTCCCGGTAGCTGCTCACAGCGTAGCCGCCATCGGAGTTATCTGCCGGGGCGCGGAACAGCGGCATCAGGTGCAGGTAGGTAATGCCTAGCTCGCGCAGGTAAGGGATTTTCTCACGCAGCCCCTCCAACGTGCTAGCGAACAAATCCACATAAAGTGTCGCGCCCACCATGTTCTCGCTCTGGTACCACGAGCGGTCGCGTTCACGCACCTGGTCACGCTGCTTGAGGTCATTGGCACGACGCACGTAATACTCGGCGGCGGTGCGCAGCGTGTTTTCTATATGATAGAAAAAGTCGTACTGGTCACCATACAAACGATAGAGCAGTTCAAACAGGCGGGGGAACTGCTGGTTAAGCCGCTGCGTGAACGTATGCCATTCAGTTGCATTGGGAATTGTTGACTCCAGGCGGGGGAGCAGGCGTGCCAGCGTGACCTGCGCCTGCTGACGGAACCAGGGTGCGTCCTGTGATTGTGGCATGTTGATTTCGTTGTGTTTTGCGGTTTGCGTCGAAGTTATGAGCGCTGGATTTAAACACAGCGATGCGAAGATTGCAACAAGCGTTTACCTGCCGGTGGGTGCCAGCTTGTCAATCACTTCCTGGATGCGCTGCTTGCGTGCTTCTGGCTGCTTGAGTTCTTCTACATAGTGAACGTATTCGAGCTTCTCATCTGCGGAAAGCTCGACAAACGCTGCCATTGCAACCGGGTTACGATGCAGCACCTGAATAAAGTCCATCGGCACGGTACGGTCTTCGGAGATTGACTTCTTAGCCATGGCAAACTTGCCTCACACTAGATCATCAGAAGAGGAATAAACACAAAATCAATAATATAACGAGTTTCCAACATTGCTACGGTGAAGTTGTAACAATTTCTTGGGATCTGAATACAAGTTAAGTGCGGCGCTAGGAACGGTAGCGCCGCACCTCCCACCACTACAGTTAGGCACCCAGGAGCGTATTCGCGCCCTCAATGTATTCCAGGCTCTGGTGGCGGAAGTAGGTGTTGTACAACTCCGCGTAGTGCCCACCTTGCATCATCAGCGAATCGTGGTCACCCTCTTCTAGAATCTCGCCTTTGTTCAGCACGATGATTCGGTCGGCGGAGCGAATGGTGCTCAGGCGGTGGGCAATCACAATCGTGGTTCGTCCACGCATCACCTGTTCAAGCCCCTCCTGGATGAGTGCTTCTGTTAGCGGGTCAATGCTGGCAGTCGCTTCGTCCAAGATGAAGATGCTGGGATTCTCCAGAAGTACACGGGACAACGCCACCAGTTGCCGCTGACCGATAGATAAATTACTGCCGCGTTCCCCGACCTCGGTTTGCAGTCCATCCGGCAAGCTCTTGATCCAGTCGCCGCCCGCCACTTGATTTGCTACCGCGATGACTTCTTCGTCGGTTGCGTGGCGAGCACCGTGCTCATACCCCTCGCCTCGCGCGTTGTAACGCCCGGCAATCGCCTGGAAGTCCTGGCGACCGTAGCGGATATTTTCGAGCACGGTGCCGTCGAACAGGAACGGCGTTTGCGTGACAATCCCCAGAGATTTGCGGTAGTCCTGCAAGTTCAGGTCGCGAATGTCCGTTTGGTCGATGAGCAGTTGCCCACCCTGGAACTCGTAAAAGCGGGCGATTAGCTTGGCGATGCTGCTTTTGCCGCTGCCCGTGTGCCCAACCAGTGCGAGTGTCTCGCCGGGGTGAATGGTCAGCGAGAAGACTTGAAGAACAGGTTCGCCCTCGTTATAAGCGAAGTCCATGTTTTCAAAACGGATTTCGCCCTGCAAGTCCGGCAGGGTGTGGTTTGCGCCGCTCTGCTTGACCTTTGGCTCTGCGTCCAACAGCGCGAACACACGCTCCCCGGCGGCAAGCCCAAGCTGGAACTGCGACCAGAACGAGGCGATGCTCGTCAGTGGGAACCAGAACAACTGCAACCCCTGGATAAACAGGAACCACTCACCAGCGGAGAGCGTGCTGGCATCTGCCTGGGCGATGCGAACGCCCACATACACCAGCAACCCCGTGCCAATGCCGCTTACCGTCTGCAAGATGGGGAAGATGCTAGCAAATGTAAAACCCGTGCGCAGGTTCACATCGTAGACCTGCTCGTTTACCTCGGCGAACTCGTCGTAGATCATTTTCTCGCGGCGGAACGCTTTTGCCACGCCGATGCCGCTCACCGTCTCCTGAATGAGCGCGTTTACGGTTGCCAGGATGCGCCGCGATGCCGTGACTGTTTTACGGGCGATGGTGCGGAAGGCGAGCGCCGTGCCGATGATAAACGGTGCCAGCGCCAGCGTGATCAGCGTGAGCGTAACATTGACCGAGAACAGGTAGCCAATCAGGATCACGATGAGCAAAATCTGGCTGAGCAGGTTCATGGTCAGGTCAACCGTCTGAGAGATAGCGTTGGTGTCGCTGGTCACACGGCTGACGATTTTGCCAGTGGGGTACTTGTCGTAGAACGACATGTCGCGTTCGGTCACGGCGTCAAAGGCGTCCTCGCGCATCTTCAGCACCACATCGCCGATTGCCAGCCCGGAGAAATAACGGCGAACCGCATTGAACACCCAGGACAGGCTTGCCAGCACGCCCAGCAGAATCGCCACGTTGAGCGGACTAAATTCATCCGGGTTTAGTTGCAGTGTGTCCAGTGCACGAGAAACAGCAATCGGCAGGGCAGTATCTAGCCCCGATTGCAGGATGATCGCCAGCGATACAACCGCCATGCGCCATGCCTGTGGACGAAAGTAACCAATTAGCCGCCGAACGAGTTCGCCGTCGGAGTAGTTGCGGTCGTAAGCCTCCGCGTCCAGCCCATCCATGATAAAGCCCATAAGTTATCACCTCGTGTTGTGGCAGTGAGTCTTCAAAAGTACAGCAGCGAAATGTGCCCTTTAACCGCTAATCGGCAGCGGCTGGAACAGGCGGCAGTTCCGTGTAACGCGCAAAGATGCGGCGGTAGTGCTCGGATGATTGCAGCAGGTCTTCGTGTTTGCCCTGTGCAACCGTGCGCCCGTTTTCCAGCACCAGGATCAGGTCTGCCCAGCGGATTTGCGACAGGCGGTGGGTGATGAGCAGCGTGGTGCGCCCCTCTTGCGCTCGCTTAATCGCCTTCTGAATCTGATCTTCCGTCGCGCTGTCGATGGCACTTGTGCTGTCATCCAGAATGAGAATGCGCGGGTTGCTCAGGAAGGCGCGGGCAAGCGCCAACCGCTGCCGCTGCCCACCGGAAAGCGTCACGCCACGCTCACCGATTTTGGTCTGGTAGCCGTCTTTGAACGATAGGATGAACTCGTGTGCCTGTGCTTCCTTCGCTGCCCGCTCAATGTCTGCTTGGGTGGCGTCGTCTGCGCCGAACGCGATGTTCTCGGCAATCGTCCGGCTGAACAGGAACACATCCTGTTCGATCTTGCTAATCTGGCTGCGCAGCGAGTCGAGGTTCCAGTCGCGCACATCCACGCCATCAATAAGCATTCGCCCGGCGGTCACATCGTAGGTGCGGTTCACTAGTTGGGTGAGCGTGCTCTTGCCGCTGCCCGTCTGCCCGACGATTGCCACGGTTTGCCCCGGTTGGATTTCGAAAGTAATGTCGTCCAGTACATTGCCCTTGTCATCGTAGGCAAACGAGACGTTTTCAAATGCGATGTGCCCCTGTACCTGTGCGCTGTGCCCGTCTGCATTCTCGTCCAGGTTAGTTTCCTCGTTGATGAGCGACAGAATGCGATCTGCGCTGGCGATGCCCAGTTGCAGCAGCGAGAGCGCAAACAGCGAGATAAACGTGGGGAAGCGCAGCAGCGCCATCAGCCCCATCACTGCCACAATATCACCCAGGTCGAGCACGTCCCGCTGGTACAGCACGATGCTGTAGAAGAACTGTGCCCCGAACGCGATGCCGAATGCTAGCAGCGGCAGGTACAGCGCCTCAATGCGTCCCTGCTCCACGAACAGATCACGGAAGTGGCGTGCATTGCGCCGGAACTTGTAGCGCTCGAACAGCTCCTGTGACGCTGCTTTGACCACTTCAATACCGCTGATGGTTTCCTCAAGCCCGGCATTTAGCGTACCGAACTGTTCGCGCTGGTCGGTGACGACAGGACCGAGCTGGTTGATGTATAGCCGTGCCAACACCACATACACCGCAATGAAAAGCACTGGTATTAGCGCAAGCTGGATGTTCACGGTGGCAATGAACACAATGGGGATGATGAAGCCCATGATGGTATCGACGAGGATGAACAACAGTCCCGGCGAGACCATGGTGCTGAGCATCTGTGTGTCGTCGTTTGCCCGCGCCATGATGTCCCCGGCACGTTGGCGGTCGTGGAAGGTTTGATCCTTGGCAAGCAGGCTGGTATAAAGCTCGTGGCGGGCGTCCCGCTCAAAGCGCTTTGCCAGGATTTCGTTGGAGAACGCCCCCACCACGGACATAATGCCGTCCAGCACCAGCAGTACCAGCACACCCAGGCTCAGCCACAGGATGAGACGCCCACCAGATGGGTTAGCGATTTCATCTGCTGCTTGCCCGATGAGCAAACGCGGATAGGAAAACGCAGTCCAGGCGATGAGGTAGGCAATGAGCATCCCCAGGAACACGAACTTATACTGCCAGATGTGCGAGGCAATCCATGCGACTGCGTTCTTGCGGTTGTACGGGTAGGTATTTGCTGCTGTGAATTCGCTTTTCGCTGCCAAGCTGTTAACTCCAATCAACGATGGTTACGCCATCGCAGTGTACATGACAATTTAGAAAATTTGTGCTGTGAATGTGATGAGAAATGTCAAGATATGTTCTGTGGGCGGGTGCCGCAATGAGGCGGCATACTCTACGCCTTCAAAGTTTCTGCTGTGGGTTGGGGGCGCTGCCGCGCGCGTGAGGCGAACATGCGGTAAACGCTTGTACCCGCGAAAACCAGCGCGAATATGCTGCTTGCCGTTAGCACGATAGCCGCACCGGATGCAATGTTCGCGTAGAACGACACATACAGCCCAACAATCCCGCTAAGCGCACCGATGCCTGCGGAGAGCACCATCATAATGTGCAGGCGCTTGGTGAGCATCTGCGCGGTTGCCGCCGGGGCAATTAGCATTGCCAGCACCAGGCTAATTCCCACGGTTTGCAGGCTAGCGACGATGGTCACAGCGATGAGCATGAGCAGCAGCAGGCGCAGGGTTGCGCCCGGCACCTTTAGCACGCGTACCAGGGTTGTATCAAAGCTGAGCAGGAGCAGTTCTTTGTACAGTGCAGCGATGAAGCCGACGACCACGACACCACACGCGGCGAGTATCCACAGGTCTGTGGGGCGCACGCCCAGCACATTGCCAAACAAGATGTGGGCGAGATCTGTGCCGTAGCTGCGCGTGCTGCTGATGAGCGCGACGCCCAGCGCAAACATGGTTACGAAAACCATGCCGATGGCGGTGTCTTCCTTTAGGCGCTCTTCGTCAGAAAGCCAACCGATGGCGATAGCGGAGACAAGCCCTGCCGCCAGCCCACCGACGAACAAATTGCCACCGAGGATGAACGCCACTGCCACACCCGGCAGCACAGTGTGAGCGATGGCGTCCCCGAAGAAGGACATACCACGCACGACCACGTAGGTGCCGATGGTGCCGCACAGCGCACCCACCATCACCGCCGCCAGCATTGCCCGCTGCATAAACTGGTAGGTGAGCGGATTGACGATCAGGTCAAAAACTGAGGATTCCACTTGGCGCACTCGCTATCGGGTTGCTGAACACGCCCCAAACTATATCACACGCCCTGCAACAGATGTTACAGGGCGTTGTATGAGTGAGCGGTTAGGGGTTGAGCGTCTCCGCAGTGGGGGATGGGAGCGGAGTGCGGCTAGCGGGCGGCTGCTGCGTTTGGGCAACACTCGTCGCGTTGATGACAATAGTGTTGGCACAGTCGCCGTCAAGCAGAATGTCACCTGCGAGGACCCATCCGCCCATTTGCACCACACCATTCTCGAACGTGTACACGTCGTACCACAGCCCGTCCGTCGTCTGGCGTGCGACGTCGAACTGCCGCTCTGCAACATCATCGCTGGTCAGCGTGCCGATCACGTCTCCCAATTGGCTGGGGCTGCCGCGCAGTGCCACGGAGCTACCCACCACGCCTACAACCCGGCAGGGTGGCACGGTTATCGTCGGGATGAGTGGGGTGGTCGTGGACGAGGGCGCGACGGTCGGCTCCTCATATGTGCTGGACTGTGGCAGCGCGTTACAGGTACCGTTTGTGTTCACAGAACTGCCCTGCAAGTAGCCAAAGCCAACACCCGGCACAATCACGCGATACCAGCCGGGTTGCCCGGTGTAGAACTCCCGCGCAACATACAGGTCACCGAGCGACAGGCTGCCCACAATTGACGTGCTGGTTGACGGAATCCGGTACACGGGCACACTGCTCCCGGTGGCGCTGCTCACGCGGCAGGTCGTATCCCCATCGGGGAACGGTGTGGGGAGATTGCCAGGGAATGCCGGGTTGGTTGGTGTGGGCTGGGTGATGTTTGTGCACCCCGCGCTGCCATCCGGTCCGTATACGTCGACTAACGCGCCATCCACCCAGCCAAGCCGGATGCTGCTGGTGGGCAAAAACACCTGATAGAACACGCTATCACCCTGCGGCGAGTTTACCCATGTGTCTAACTGCTGACCGGTTTGCATAGTGCCTATGACATCGCTGTTCACATCTGCAAACCGGAAAATGGGAATGGGCGTGGTGCCCAGCGGACGTTCTACGTAGCAGTTGCCACGCGCCGCGATTGCCGGGTTCGGTACGGATTGCTGCTGTAACGCCTCAGATTCAATGGGCGGTTCGGGTGTGGTGAACACCTCTGCCTCCGGTATGTTGCCGCCCCCGCCGCTGCCGATTGGGTTCTGTGGGGCAAGCTGCGCACTGCCCGCCTCTCCCGTGCCATCACCCCCGCCGCCACCCACACCCGGCACAATGGTATTTGTGGGCGGCACAAACGGTGCCTGCTGCGGGTCAGTAGGCGGGACGATAGCAGTGGGCGGGATCGGCGTCAGGGTTGCTGTGGTCACTGGCAGTGCAAAGCGCGTGGGCGTGGATTGCGATTGCGGTGCGCCGAACGCTTCTGTTTCCGTCTCTGCCTCGGTACCTAGTGCTGCGACGGCGTCGGGCGTTAGTTCGGCGTCTGGTTCTGTCACCGTCATCAGCAGGATGCCCGCTGCGATCAACACGGCGACCGCCGCCGCGATTGTCACCATAGCGCCGACGGCGTTGGTCACCCGGCGGTTGCCACGCCCTGCACTGCGCGGCGGCATGGTTGCACCCGTAGATTGGCGCGGTGGCAGCGGAATAAGCTGCTGTGTGCCGGCTCCGGCTCCGGTGCCGTTGTTGTAGTTGGGTGGCGGCATTTGCGCACTTTGCCCGCCTGCGATTGCCTCGCGCAGTTGTGCCGAGATGGGGGGTAGCCGTTTGCTGTGGGCGGCGGCATCTCGATAAACGGCATCGGCAAGCGTGCGCCACTCGTCGATTTCACGCTGCCAGGCAGGGTTATCTCGCAGGGCGTGCTCGAACGCCTGTCGGTCATGCTCGTTGAGCGTCCCATTCAGGTAGAACGGGATTTGTTCTGTCCATACCTGCTTATCCATTAAAAGATGTCCTCATCGCTCAACAGACCCCGAAGGGTTTCTTTTGCCCGGTGTAGGCGGCTTTTGATTGTCCCAACGGACACGCCTAAAATATCTGCTGCTTCCGGTCCGCTCAATTGGTGGAAAAAGACCAGTTCCAGCGTTTCGCGCTGTTGTTCCGGCAATTGCCGGATTGCCTCGCGTAGCAGTTCCGCCCGAGATTGGCGCTCCATGCGCTCCATGGGTCCGGTACTGTCACTGTCGAACGACTCGTGCAGTTCCACCAAATTGAGCTTGCGTTTGCGGCGCATGTTAATTGCCTGGTTGCGGGCAATGGCAATTAGCCATGTGCGCACCTTGCTATCGCCACGGAAGTTCGCTGCGCTCTTCCAAGCTGCCAGCATCACGTCCTGTAATACCTCCTCGGCAAGCTGCCGATGGTTGCCTAGCTGCCCGGTTAGGTACCCTAACAGCGCGGGTCCGTGCCGCGTATACAGGGTATCTAGCGCGTGTGTGTCGCCATGTGCCATCGCCTGGATGAGTTCCCAGTCGGCGGCGTCCGCAGACAGCGAAGACTGTTTCGCGTCCTCAAACATTGCTTTCTCCCCTAACACTTACCCCATATGTCATGTGTGGGGTGTGAATGGTTCCATTTCCAACGAATACCACACGATTGTCGTACTGTATGAAAACCGCCGCAATGTCCATCGCAATAAAATGGGCGCATACCAGGCGCGTTTTTATCGCTTCGTTACACCGTGCGCGTAAAGTCGGCGCGTGTGGCAGTGTCGGTAGAGGTATGGGTGGCACAGCACTTGCAAGATAAGCACCGAGTGAATTTTTGTCGCTGTGTAGGAGAGCCTACATGTACCCACAACGAAATGCGCTACAGTGCTATGCGGGTGACATAGCAGCAATCATTGCAAACGGTGAGGATGTCGAGGTAGAGAGGACTGCCATGTTAGATCGCAGCATTCGTGTGGTGAAAGAACAGGTGTTGGTGCCCGTTGCGCAGCGCGTGGACAAACGCATCCATCCGACGACGGTAACTATCGTGGCGGGTGTTGTGGGCATCGCAGCGGCGGCAGCGGCATGGCAGCAGATGTACGTACTGGGATTGGTGCTGTGGGCAATCAACCGTGTGCTAGATGGGCTGGACGGCACACTTGCCCGCGCTACGAACCAGCAAAGCGACCTGGGCGGCTACATCGACATTCTGCTAGACGACCTGACCTACAGTTTGATTGTGTTTGCCTTTGCGGTTGGCGTCGGCACGGTGCCTGCTTTTATTGCGGCAGGGTTCTTGCTGGTGATGTACCGGGTGAACGCCGCCTCGTGGATGTACCTGTCCTCACTGTTGGAAAAGCGGGCAGTGGGGTCAAAGTCCAACGAGGAAATGACCTCAATTACCATGCCTGCCGGGTTGGTGGAGGGGACGGAAACCGTCATCTTTTATGTGTTGTTCTACCTGTTCCCGAGCTTCATCGTCCCCCTGTTCTGGGCGTTTGGGGTGCTCGTCGGGCTGACGGTGGTGCAGCGCATGATCTGGGCAGTGCGCGTGTTGGATTAACTTGCGCTGGGGACATTCCCCCGGCGTTTTGAATTGTCAAATCAAATTGCAACTGGGAGAAAAGCAAACGATGGAAAACGCAACCAACAATACAAGCGGATTCGACTTTGTGCAGTTCCTCAAGGATAATGCCATTAAGATTGTCGCTGTCGTCTTCTGGCTGGCGATTATCGGTGCTGCCGTTGCCTACCAGCAAAGCTCGGAATTGAGTCCTACGGGCATCGCTGAAAACCTGCAAGCCGCCATCGCGGGGACGTGGTGGGGTCCGTTTGTGTATACGTTCATCTACTTTTTGCGCCCGGTTATTTTGTTCCCGGCGTCCATCCTCACCATCCTGGCAGGGAACCTGTACGGGCTGGCAATCGGCTGGGGGATGGCTGTGATTGCCGGGTCTGCCTCCGCGATCATTCCGTACTTTGCCGGGCGCTGGATATTCGGTAATGCGACCGAAGCGGCAGAAGACAACGAGAAGATCAAGCAGTTGCAAAAGTTTGCGGACGGGCTGCGCAACAACCCATTCCAGACAGTAATTACCATGCGCCTGCTTTTCCTGCCCTATGATGCGGTGAGCATTTTTGTGGGCAGCCTGCGTATTCCATTCATCCCGTTTTTCGTGGCAACGGCACTGGGTAACATTCCGGGGGCGCTCCCATATGTGCTCCTGGGGGCTTCGGTAGAGGGCAATCCATTTGCTGGGGACGTAAGCCTTGACTGGCGGGTGTTTGTGCTGGCGGCAGTGATGTTCGTGCTCAGCATTGGCGGCTCGCAGTTGTTCAAGCGCATCCGTGCCCGCCGTACAGGTGAGGCGGAAACCACACAAACGCTTGAAACGAACGTGTAGCCAACGTCGTCTTTGATTACGAAACACCCGCCTGCGAGCGGGTGTTTTTGATTTCCGTTGTGCGTTCTACTCTGCTTTGTAGCCGATTACCGCGTACAGCGGATCGCCGCCGAGACCGAACATGCCGCCCTTCTTTGTGCGGGTGTCTACCTGGGCAAACCCCGCGTGCTGCATGTACTGGGTCACGAGTTCAACGTGCTGTTCGTCGGATGAGTTGAGCCACACAAGCATCGCCTTGGATGGGAAGCAGCGGTTCGAGAAAGACACCACAAAGGGCGCGCCCCGTTGCAGTACGCGCAGCACCTCCGTGAACACCTCCACGGGTTTTTGCAGATACTGTACCGATACACAGCACATCACTGCATCAAACTGCGCATCCTGGAACGGGAGCTGCTGGTTTTCGTTCAGGTTTTGCACCACGTACTCGTCAAGCTGCGGGTTTGCCTCCATCTCGGCGGCGTTCATGCCGTGGGCATATACCCGCTGCGGTTGCAGGTTATCCGGCAGGTGAGAGTAGCGGCTGCTCATCAAATCGAGATAGGTGCCGTTTGCAGGCAGCACCTCCGCATAGACGGTGTCCCGCAGGAAGGCAATCGCACTGCCGTCAATGTGCGCGACCATGCGCGGGAACTGGTAGAAGTGGTCATCGAGCGACGGGTCTTGCTTGGAAAAGTAGGCGTCTGGGAAGTGGTCAGCGGTTTTGGGCATAGTTGTTATCCTTACACTAAAACTAAAGACACTACTAGGGTAGCAACACACCGGGTGCGATGCCACGTCTGTTGTGAGGACACTAATCTACACGGATTCCGCCCGTAGACGGAGCACACTGCGAATGCCGTGATACAACGTCATGATGAACAACACCTGCCCAAACGCGATGAGCACACTGCCGATGATGCCCAGCGCACCCGTTCCCGGCGGCGGATTGAACACATTTACGATGTCCCCTAGCGTTGCGAGTACCAACAGCAAGATCGTCAGACCAAACGCGAAAACCGCCGCCCAACCGCCCAGCGTCGCCAGCGCTGCAAGCACCAGGAATATTACTGCGCCTAACAGCGTTTCGCCCGCTGCTTCCATAGAAAACCCCGACGCACATTCCGCAGCTAGAATTTGAAATTTGAGGATTTATAACGGGTCAGAGA
>CAYVGI010000084.1:12068-21697 GCA_964451095.1 uncultured Anaerolineaceae bacterium | reverse complement strand
AGTTGATTAACCGCCTATCGCTCAAGTCCCGTGCCAAATTTGAGGTCGTCGCAACATTGCAGGACATGGAAAACGTGCTGCAAGGCGGCACGCAAGCGTAACCCCCCACGCGGCGTGTATTCGTTGCCGTGGGCGCGGGTTCGTGGTAAACATCACGGATAGCGCTTACACAACCGAGACGATACCCATGATACAACCCCGATATATTGCGATGTGGTCCGGTCCGCGCAACATCTCCACGGCGATGCTGCGTGCCTGGGGCAGCCGTGCAGACACCTTCGTGCACGATGAGCCGCTATACGCCCATTACCTGTCGCACACTGGCTACCCGCACCCCGGCGCTGCGGACGTGATTGCCGCTTACGAGACCGACTGGCGCAAAGTGGTTACATCGCTAACGGGCGCGGTCCCGCAGGGCAAAACCATCTACTACCAAAAGCACATGACGCACCACATGCTGCCACACATTGAGCGCGAGTGGCTGCTGCAACTCACCAACTGCTTTCTCATCCGGGAGCCACGCCGCGTGCTGATCTCGCTCGCCAAAGTGCTGCCCAACCCCACCCTACAGCAGACCGGGTTCCCGCAGCAGGTGGCGCTGTTTGAATACGTGAGACAACAAACGGGGCGCACCCCGCCCGTACTGGATGCCAAAGATGTGCTGACCGACCCGCACGGTGCGCTTAATGCACTGTGTGCGGCAGTCGAGGTGCCCTTCGATGACGCGATGCTCAGTTGGGAGGCGGGCGGGCGCGATACCGACGGCGTGTGGGCACCGCATTGGTACGCCGCTGTGGAAAAGTCCACCGGGTTCGCGCCATATGCCAAGCGCAACGACACCGTGCCGCCGCACCTGCATGGGCTGCTAGCAGAGTGCAACGCGCTCTACGAGCAGCTTGCCGCCTATCGGCTAGCTAGGACAGCGTAGCCACGCTGAACACCACCCGGAACGGCAGACAGTAGATGACCACGCTTTCGTACTGGCTCAGGTCAACGTCGGCGGGGATGTCGTAGTTCTGGTTGCCCACGTTGCCGCGCAGTTCGCCCAGGTCAACGTAGTCGCCCACCTCAGCGCTGTTGCGCGGGTCGGCAGCGGGGCTGAGCAAAACGTGCAGTTGGGGTCCGTTGGTTACGCGGAAGTCTTCCAGGCGCAACACGTTCGACCCGTCCGGCAGTTCGTAGATCGTCGCGCTGCCCTCGCCACGGTGCACCACGTCAATCTCGTTAAAGGTGCCAGACGACAGCACGGTCGGTTCCTCGGCGGGCATGTCATCCGCCATTTCGGTATCCGGCTGGATGATTGCCTCGGCGTTGGCAGCAGCCATCTCCGGGTTCTCGTCGTTCATGGCGAGAATCATCTCCTGCTGCTCTGCTGGCAGTACGTTGAACGCGGTTTGGTCTTGCTCGCTCATCTGTGCAAACGGGAAGTCCTCGTCTACGACCTCGTTGACGAACAGCGGGCGCCACAGCGGGAACGTGACCGCGATGAGCACGACCACAGCAACAGCGGCGATAATGATTTGGTTGCGTTTCATGGGTTTTTCTCCTCTTGGTTGAACCTCGTGATGGCGCTATTAGAACGCGGGTTCCGGGTGTGGGTCGGTAGCCTGTGCTACATTGCGTGGCGGCAAACTGCACGAATAGACAGAACATCGCCCGCCAAGTACAATGCCCGCGCAAATGATACGGAACCCTGCGGAGATCATAACCTGCTATGGGCACGAACGACAAAACAGAACAGGTCATCGCACGGCAGGCGGCAGTGTTTTTGCTGCTAGGCGTGATTTTTGGTGTGCTGCTGGTGCTGGACTTGCTAAACCGGGGCTTGGTGTGGCGCGTACTCAATGCGCTGCGCTCCCCCAACAACAGCACCCTGCCAGATGAACAGCGCACCGTCGGCGGTGACGCCTACCAGACCGACATCAACTTCCTTACATGAACGCACAATGGCGCAAGCAGGCACGCCGCGCTGGGGGTGCGCTGGGCGTCATTGCTGTGCTGGGCGTGCTGCTCCTGCTAGACCTGGCGAACCGGGGGCTGGCATGGCGGGCGTTTTACAACCTCACCGGCGAGGAAAGTCCCCCGGCACAGCTCATTGGCATGACGCAATACGCCGGGCGTGTGTTCCGGCAACCGCTGCACACCGCCCCCTACACCCCCGTTGACCACACGGGCGTGAACCCGTTCGGCATCAATGTGTTCCTCGAACAGGAAGTAGAAGTTGCCAAGCGCGAACAGATCGTGCAGATGGTGGCGGACGCCGGGTTTGTGTGGCTGCGCCAGGAGTTCCCGTGGGAGGACATTGAAATCCATGGGCGCGGCGACTTTGAAGACCGCCGCAACGACCTGGACGGCGACGGCGAACCGGATGCGGTCAGCGCGTGGGACAAGTACGACAACATTGTAGACCTTGCCGAACAGCACGGGCTGCGGCTGCAAGTGCGCCTGAGCAACCCGCCAAGCTGGACGCACGCCGACCCGTCCCTGGGCGATAAGGGTCCGCCGGACGACCTGCAAGACTACATCAACTTCGCCACGGCAGTTGCAGAGCGCTACCAGGGGCGCATCCTGCACTACCAGGTGTGGAACGAGCCGAACATCTACCCGGAGTGGGGCGAGCGCTTTGTTGACCCGGTTGCCTATACAGACATGCTGTGCCAGACGTACGATGCGCTCAAGCAGGTAGACCCGGAAATCGTCGTGGTAAGTGGGGCACTCGCCCAGACGACCGCCATGGACGGGCGCAACCTGAGCGATTTGTTCTTCTTGCAGCGGATGCTGGACGCGGGCGCAGGCGAGTGCTTTGATGTGCTGGCGGCGCAGGGCTACGGGCTAAACAGCGGACCCACCGACCGCCGAATGCGCCCGACCACGATCACGTTTGCCCGCCCGCTGTACATCCGCGACATGCTGGTGCGCAACGGCTACCCGCACAGGGCGATCTGGCTGAGTGAAGCGGCGTGGAACCCGGTGCCGAACCCCGACGAGGTGCCGGACGTGGACGCCCGCTACAACTTCGGGCAGGTGACGGAAGAACAGGCGGCACGGTACATGGTGGGCGCGTATGAACGCCAGCAGCGTGAGTGGTCTTACGTTGGGGTGACGTTCTACTGGTTCTTCAAGCGGGCAGCAGACTACGAGCGCAACCAGAGCTTTTACTACTTCCGCATGGTAGAACCCGACTTCACACCGCTGCCCGTCTACGGCGCGATGCGCGACTACACCGCTGACCTCACGCCGACGCTGTACCGGGGCGTGCACCAGGAAGATCACTGGGCGCTGCGCCTGCCAGACGACGCGCAGATCGTGAGCGCAGCGGGTGCCCAGTTTGATGAGGCGGTGGAAACCACACAGGTTGCGTTCCGTGCCCACGGCACAGAGCTTGCGGTGCGCTGGCAGGGCGGCGGCGCGATTGCGATCTACCGGGATGATGCGCTGGTAGACACACTGCTAAGCGATGATGCCGTCACCTACACCGTAGACGGCTGGCACCAGGCACGCTTGCGCCTGGGCTGGCTGAACGCGGCGCACGAGGTGCGTGTGCAAGCAGCAGACGGCACGATGCTGCTGGACTCCGTGACAGTGTATGGCGCGGCGAACGCCGCCGGGGACATCGGGCTGATCGTCGTCGGCGTGGTGATCGTGGCGGGGCTGTTCGGGCTGGGGCTGGCGTTCACCCGCCAGCGCGGAGAATTGGCAAATGATGACAGTTGACCTGTGGGTGTAGCGATACGCAGAGCAGCGCGGTAAAACGGGGGTATTGCTTATTTCAAGGATGCCACCATGACAGACCCCTACACCGGCAAAGCGCAAGACAAGCGCTACACCAGCGACGACGTTGACGTGACCTTTAATCTCAAGCGCTGCATCCACGCAAAAGAGTGCATTCGTGGTCTCAGCGCCGTGTTCGACACCGATAAGCGCCCGTGGATCCAGCCCGGCAACGCCACAGCAGATGATGTAGCACAGGTGGTCGTTCGCTGTCCGTCCGGTGCGCTGCACTATGACCGAAAAGACGGCGGCGGCGAAGAAGCAACGCCCGACCGCAACGTGATTCGCATCTGGCATAACGGACCGCTGCAAGTGCACGGCGACCTCACCATCAACGGTGCCCATGTCGCCATCGAGGACGAAACACGCGTCACCCTGTGCCGCTGCGGTGTCTCCAAGAACAAGCCCTTCTGCGATAACAGCCATAAGGACGCCAACTTCGAGGGAGAAACCGTCCCGCCAGTGCAGGGCAAAGGCACCCCACAGACGGAGGGCGGCAAGCTCACCATCACAGCGACGGAAAACGGTCCGCTGGCGCTGACGGGCAAGCTGGAAATCCGCGATGAGGCGGACAATATCCTTTTCAGCGGTGAGCAGACCTACCTGTGCCGCTGCGGGCAGTCCAGCAAGAAACCGTTCTGTGATGGCACCCACCAGCAAGTTAACTTCGAGGCAGACTAATGGCAGACAATGCCGACAACATCAACCTGGACGACCTGGAGATTGTGCAGAACACCGATACAAGTCAGTTTGAACTCAAGCTTGACGCGAACAGTACCGCCATCGTGGAGTACCAGATTGCGGGCAAGAACATCATCTTCACGCACACGGAAGTGCCGCAGAAGTACGAGGGCAAGGGTATCGCATCGCGCTTAGCCCGCCATGTGCTGGACTACGCCGTGGCGGAGGGGTTCAAAATCCAGGCGCTGTGCCCGTACATTGCCATGTACGTTGCCCGCCACCCGGAATATCAGGAGCACACCTGGGGCTACTGATCGCCGCACCAGCCCGTGGCGGACGGGGCAAGCGCCTCTGCGAACAGGCGGTTGCCCTCCGCGTTGAAGTGCCCGTCCAGCGGGTAGAACGCAAGTGTTTCGTGATCGCGGAACGCCTGCGTCACTGCCAAGAACGGCAATCCGGCGGTGTTCGCCGCCTGTTCGATTGCGTCGTCTACAAGGGGGCTTGCCAGCAGTTCCGGCGGCATGAAAAAGCCCATCTCTGCCAGGTCAGCATGTGCCTGCGGTTGGGTGTACGCGCCGTGCGGCACGGAAACAACAACAATGTGTGCGTCCGGCGCTGCTGCCACCAACCGTTCAAATTCTGCTCCCATTTGCGCGATGTACGGTGTGAGCGTTGCCGGGTCTTGCAGTGCCCACATCCAGTAGTCCGGCATTACGACGGCGAAGTGCACAAAGTGCGGGCTGATGTCCCCGTTCAGGAAGTGCCCGCGTACCGTTAGCTCGATAGAGCGGTAGCGTGTCAACCACTCCTCGCGCTGCTGGTACTGTTCCGCGAAGCGGGCGGCGGTTGCTTGCCAGTTGCGCTGCACCGCATCCGCCGGGATGTGCGCCAGCACCGTGCGCTTAGCAATAAATGGATAGTGGAAGGATACATACTCTGCCAGCGGCGTGGGGGGTGTATCATCCCCGAACGTGAGTGGGCGCGGGAACGGTGCCGCCTCGCGGGACATCTGGCGCATGTCGTCGCCTTGCAGCACCCCCACGATAATCACATCCGGCTGTAGCAGTGGCGCGGCGGTTTCCGCAATGGTGGCGTAGTCTGGCACGTTGGCACCGGGTGCACCCAGGTTGAGCACTTGCGCGTCGATGCCTGCTTCCCGCATGTGTCCCTCCAGCAGGGCACCCCAAGTTTGGGCGTAATCCACACCCCAACCATAGGTGAAGCTGTCGCCCAGCAGCATCACGCGGCAGCCCACGGGCACATCCAGGTTGATGTTCTCTCCACGGAAGCCGTAGCGGTTGATGTGTGCGCTGAACGCAAACTCCGGCGTTTGATAGCTGACAAAGCTGTTGCGCGGGAACACCACCCCGCCCGGTTGCTGCCCGCCCGTTGCCGCGCCCACACCTCGGTCAAGCGCATAGGTGAAGAATACTGTCAGCGCTACCGTTACGGCGACAGTGAGCGCTCTCGCGTGGGTTAGTCCGCCCTGTGCCCTATGCTGTCCCACACCATGGACTGTGAGCACAACCACCATGCCCACCAGCAGCGCCCGGTTCCACAGGTTCCAGCCAGAGGGCACATATGCCCCGGCGACCAGCACCCCCGCCAGCAGCACCCACAGCAGGGTCAGCACTATGGGGAGCTGCTGCGGGGGCACACGCGGCGTGATGAACACGCTGACCATGAGCAGCGCGATGAACGCGGCATAGGTGATGTGTGCGGGCAGCGCCCACACCTCCCCCAGCGCCTGCTGGGTAAGCAGCACCGCGCCGCCCGTCGTGATGAGCAGCGCGGATACGGTTGAGGGGCGTTGCATTACGGCAGCGGTGGGCACTCGGTCAGTTCGATGACCGTATCCGAGCGCAGCCAGCCGGAGATAGACGAACCTGTGTCCAGTTGTGCTTCGATGTTGTACCAGATGAAGTTGCCCTCGTCGCGTGCCTGCCCCAGCACATTGGCAGACTCACCTGCGGGCAAGAAGCCAACCAACCCGGATGTGACCGACGGGCGCGGGCGCACATTGGCGCTGTCCAGGTTGTTACGCAGCACCACCCGGCAGATAACCGGCTCGGTCGCTGTCGGCGTGGGCGTTTCCGAGGGGAGCGGCGTGCGCGTCACGGTGGATGTGCTCGTCGGTGTTGGCGTGCGCGTCTCGGTTGGCGTGGGGGTGGGCGTGTTGGTGTGTGTTGGCGTCAGGGTGTGCGTCGGCGTCCAGGACGGCGTAATCGTCAGCGATGGCGTAATCGTCACGGTTGATGTGAGCGTCGGCGTTGGGGTATCTGACGGGGTAGGGGTAACCGACGGCGTAAACGTCGGCGTGGGCGTTTCCGTTGGCGGCGGGTTGACGATGGGCACCCACACAGGGCGCGTGAAATATGCAGACACCGCCACGATGATAATGATCGAGATACCGCCCGCCATCACCTGCAACACACGGCTGCGCCCCATGCTGCGGATGTCGTTTTCCAGCCGCTGCACTTCTGGGCGACGCCCCAACACATGGAACGGCTCGTCGCGCAGCACTTCCAGGTAGGCGCGGGCATCGCCCACAGCGCCCTCGTCCAGCGCGGCATCTGCCCGTTCCACATAGCGCGTCATCAGGTCGCTTACGACGGTGCGGTAGCGCTCGTCCTGCGCGAAGTCGGTTAGCCCGGCGAGCGTGGTGCGTGCCTGTGCCAGCTCGGTATCGACGTTTTGCGCCACCTGCCCAGATGCCCGCTCGATGCTTTGGCGCACCCGGTCGAATTCGCCGGAGTCGCCACGGGCACGCAGCAGGTTCTCGCTCACGGATGTGTCGCCGGGGTCGAGCTTGACGGCGAGTTCCAGCAGCTTGAGCGCCTGGTTGGTCAGGTTCAGCTTTTCTTCCGCGTTGACGGCGGTGTCGCTGCGGGCGAGTGCTGCCTGTGCCTGGTCATTTAGCTGTGTTTTGATGCCCAGCAGACGGTTGTCTGCGTCTTGTTGTAGCTGGGCAACGCGGCTGCTGTTCGGCAGCAGTTGGCGGGTGCGTGCGAGGATGGACTGGATGTTTTGTAGCTGTGCTGCTTGCTCTTGCAGCCCACCGCTGAGCATACTGAGCTGTACCGCTGCCTGTTCGGTCTCGTTTTGCACGCGCCGCACCGTCTCGATGCGCTCCTCCGCCTGGGGGTCGTTGGGCACCACACGCAGTGCGCCCTCGTAGCGGCGCAGCGCCTCCGCCCAGTTGTCGGTGTTCATCAGGCGGTCGCCTTCGTCCAGCATCTGCCGCGCCAGGGACAAGTCCTGGATTTCTAGCAGTGCTTGTTCGGCGTCCTTCCAGTTTGGGATGCCGCTGCGCTCTGCCAGGTCGCGTGCCTCACGGTAGAGCCGCTCCGCCTCGTCGTAGTTGCCAGCACGCACCAGCGAGTTGGCACGGTTGTAGCTCACCCGCGCATCAAACGGGATGCGATGGTCTGGCACGACGCCGCGTATCAGGTTGTCCTCGGATTTCTCGCGGTATTCCAGTGCGGTCGGGTTGCCTGCCTGCTGCGCGAGGATGCGGTTGGCGAGGTCAATCGCTTGCTGATAGTCCCCGGCGTAATAAAGCTGCGTCAGTTCGGAAAGCATTCCGTCCACGTCGTTGCCGCTGTTCGCAGCGCCCCCGAACGCGGGTGTGCCGCGCTCGCTGCCGCCCCCACGCCGGATGTCCTCCTCTGGCGCGGGGTACCCTTGGGAGGTCGGGTAGCGCGGCAGGTCGTCGTTTTCAAGCTGGGGGTAACGGGGCTGCTGGGGCGCGGTGGGCGGTGGCGTGCTGGGCGGCGGGGACGAAGCGGCAGGGGGCGGTGTGCCCACTTGCGCATCTACCCCGTAGCGGTTGAACAGGTCTTTCACCCGTTGGGCAGCAAGTGGCGATTGTGCCGCTGCCTGTTGCGCAAGCTGGATTGCGTCGCCATTGTCCGATGTCTTGGCGAACACCTCTGCCAGCAGGTCGAGCGCGTCGTCCAGGTCTTCGTCGTCCCCGGCGATCTCGATGCGGATGCGTGCCCGGCGCAGCAGCCCGCGTATCTCCGTAGTGTCCTCCGCAGGGGTGGCATCGGCGGGCGGGGCGGGTGTCGTCGGAGATGCTTTGCCGCGTCGGGCAATTTCTGCAAAGAGCGACTGTGCAGTGTTTTCGTAGGGTGTGTTTTTCGCGTCTGCCATCAGCTCGCGTGCTTCGCGCTCGATCTGCGAGATGGCGTCTGCTGGTGCGTTGGGGGGCAGCGAGCGCACCCGCTGCCGCAGCATATCCAGCCGAGTTTGCAGATTGTTACTCATGCCCAGCCCTTATGTTCCATTAATGCGCATAAGAAATTACCCCAACCCCCCGGCGCAAGCAAGGGGCAAGGCAAGGCTTTGACGATGTGCCCGCTTCGCAATACAATACAGGCAAGTCAGCGTGAGGCATACCCATGTTACCCACCATACCTATCATCCCCCAGTACAAGCTGCTGCTGTGTTACGACATCAAAAACGGGATGCACTCGGTTTATTACCGTTACGTGGTGAGTGAGTTTGTGCCCGCACTGAACGACATGGGCATCTACGTGGCGGAGGCGTGGCACACCGCCTATGGGGACTACCCGGTGCGCCAGGTGGAATATGTGGTGGACAGCCTGGACACGCTGTATGATGCCTTCGAGACGGCGCAGTGGCAAACGCTGGAAAACCGCCTGAAGCGCTTTACGACGGTGTACCAGCGCAAGATTGTCATGTATCGCCGTGGCTTCCAGTTTTAGCCACGGTGCCGATGGAGCAGCACGCCTCAATCTCTCACAAGTAAAGGATGTGTCAATCGCGGGATGATACGCCAACTGACACCCTACCTGCCCTACTACCCGTACCTGCTGGGCGGGCTGCTGGGGATTTCTGTTTTGCTGCTGCTGGTGGCGTTTTATAACCTGTGGCGGCAGCGCACAGCGGAAATGTGGCGTAAGCGCCACGACGCTGGCAAGCTCGGCGGGCGTTTGCTGGGCATTAGCCTGGTGATGCTGGGCGGCACGACGCTAGTGAGTGTGTTTAGCGGTGTCGTCATCTACAGCTTTGACTATGTGGATGCGTTCTTCCCGCCGCGCAACCCGTATGGCGTGCGTGGGGTGGCGCTGTCCTATTTGCCGACGGAAAGGGGCGGCAGGGCGAGGGGGGGGCGGGCGGGGGGGGGGGGAAGCGGGGGGGGGGGGGGCGGG
>CAYVGI010000084.1:0-12058 GCA_964451095.1 uncultured Anaerolineaceae bacterium | reverse complement strand
CCCCCACCCCCACCCTGGATACCAGCGCCGAGGGCACACCCAGCGCAACCCCCACCCCCACGCTGCCCCGTCCCACTGTACCGGTGGTGACCCCCACCCCCACGCCAGACCCGCTGCGTGCCCTGGGCATCACGCCGCCGCCCGCCGAACAAGAACCCCTGCCGGGCGCGGCACTGGGGGTCGTCGGCGTAAGCGACCAACCCGCCGATGCTGCCGTCCAGCTAAGCAGCCGCACATTGATGGCAAACACGGATGCGCTTTACATTTGGGTAGACTACGAGGACATGGTGCAGGGCGTACCGTGGGCACAGGTGCTGTTCCACGGGGGGGTGCCGGTGCAGGGCGCGGCAGATGTGTGGGCGCTGGATGCGGCGGGCACACAGGCGTTTACGTTCACCAACCCGAACGGCTTCCCCACTGGGCGCTACGAGGTGCGGCTGTACCTGGACGGTGAAATGGTGTACAGCTACCGTTTTGCACTAGTAGACCGCGACACCTAACCGTTTTCTTACCGCTGAATAACGTGATATGCACGCAACAGATTGTAAGGTTGTGTAAACTTCAGAACGGTACGATAATTTAGATCAAACGGGTCATAGTGTGCGGGTACGTATGAGCGATAACGCGGTGACAATACTTATTGTTGACGACGATGTGGAGACCGTAAAGATATTTAGTTATTACCTGAACAAGCAGGGGTTCAGCACCCTCATGGCAAGCAATGTGCCAGAGGCGCTAACCCACATGGAAACAACCATCCCCGATATTGTGCTGCTGGACTTGATGCTGCCCGGGCAAAACGGTGAGGAACTGCTGAAGCACATCCGGCAGGACGCACAATTAGCGTCGGTGTATGTCATTATCGTCAGCGCCCACCCGCTGGATTCTCGCAAGCTCCCCACCGGGATTGTGCCGGACGATGTGCTGCGCAAGCCTGTACGCATCCCCCAATTGCAACAGGTGCTGGGCAAGGCACTGGCTTGAAGTTGACCCCCTGCACTACAATCAGGTTGATCGATAGATCGTAGTTGTTGTTGGCGACCATAAACAAATGGTCATGTGTAGGGGCATAACGCCGCCCCGCCAACAGCGCAATGAAACAGATCGTATCGTGTAGAAGCTTGTGTGTAGGCGCTGTGAGGTGTCGCGGTGACGTTTCAGTTTGAATCCCTGGTTGGGCATTTGTTCGTGGTCAATGGGCGCACACTCAGCGCACCGCCGCCGGGTTCGCTGGTGGAGGTCGCGCCGAAGAAAGCATCTCGTGGGCGCGAGGCAGATACCTTTTATGTGCTGGTGCTGCCCTCTGGCGATCCAGCGCCCGCCGTCTTTTACGAGCAGCTTGCGGAAATGGCGGCAGAGCGCTACTTCAACAGCAGCGGCAGCGTGACCGCCGGGCTGCGTGCCGTGTACGATACCATCAACCGCAACCTGCTAGACCACAACAAAACGGGCAAGCGCCTGTACGAGGCAAACATGGTATGTGCCGTGCTGCACGACCGTAACCTCATCCTCAGCCGCTGCGGGCTGGGGGTTGCCGTGCTCAAAAACGGTGACGACACCGTGCTGTTCCCCACAAACCCCCTGGACGACGCCGATATTGTGTTCGGTCCGCCGCTGGGCGTTCAAGACCTGCCCGACGTGAAGCTCAAGCAGTTTACCGTTAGCGCTGGTGCCCGCCTGCTAATGGCGGATGCGACACTTGCCGATGCAGACTTGGCGCAGGTGCGTGCCAGCCTAGACGCAGCAGAGCTTTCTGGTGTGCTGGTGGACGCGAAACAGCTTGTTATCGACCAGGTGGCGGCGCTGGCAGTGGAATTTGTGCTGCCAGAGGACGAAGAAGACCCGTTCATGCGTGAGGGCGACAACAGCAAGGTCGTGCTGAGTGCGCCTGTACCTGTTGAGAAGCAGATTGATAAAGTGGACATCGACCCGGACATCGGCACGCGGCTGGTGGATACCGTCACGGATGTGCGCGACCGCACACAGGATGGGCTGAGCAAGGCGGCGGCGGGTGTTGCCAAGGGCGCAGAAGTCACCAACACGCTCATTGACCACTACTTTGGCGAAAAAGACAAAGAGAAGAAATCCGCCTGGGCAGCTCCGCTGGGCGTGGGCGTGGCAGTTGGGATCCCGCTGCTGGTTGTCGGCATGGTGTTGATTTTGTGGGTCATCGGCATTGACCGCAGCGAGTACGAGATTTGCGTGTCCGATGCGTTCAGCGCGGCGAGCCTTGCCCGCAGCATCGACAGCGGCGACCCCAACGGCACACTCTCCGCGTGGAATGCGGTGCTGCTCAAGGTCACAGACTGTGACGCCATCCGCCCAGACGGCATCCCGGAAGACCCCATGCGCGACCTGGAACGCGAGGGGCAGCAGGTGGTCGATACTATCCTGAACATTGACCGCCGCGTCGCCACGCCAATTGTGTCCTTCCCGAGTGCGCGGCTGTCACAGTTAGTACTACGCGGGCTGACGATGTACACGCTGGACGACGCCAACGACATTGTCTACAAGGTGGAACTTACCGGGGACGGGCGCGGTGTGGCACCCAACACACAAGAACCCATCCCCACCATGCGCCGCAACGCCACCGTAAACCAGTTCACCATCGGGGACATTATCGACATCGCCTGGGCAGAGGACGGCAGCGCCCTAAGCCAGGGCAATGTGCTGATTGCGCTTGACCGGGAGGGCGTGCTGGTGGAGCACTCCCCGACCATCCTCACGCGGGGCGGGCAGCGCTTGCTGGGTACGGAGAATTGGGTGAACCCGGTCGGCATCGACATCTGGCGGGGCAACCTGTACGTGCTAGACCCCGGCGCGAACCAGATCTGGCGCTACTCGCCCAGTGGGGGCAGCTACCAGGGCGCACCCACAGAGTACTTCGCCGGGCAGGGACGCCCGAACATCTCGCAGGCGGTGGACTTTGCTATTGACGAGAACGGGTTGGTGTACGTGCTGTTTGGTGATGGGCAGATGGGGCGCTACCGCAGCGGCGAAAACGAAAACTTTGACTTTACCATGTTCCCACCAGGGCAAGAGCTGGGCAACGCCAGCCGTTTCTTCTTCTCTACCAGTCCCATTTTGCAGTACATGTACATTTCTAGCCAGCCAAACCGCACGGTGTTTAAGGTGACGCACGCGGGCACATTTGTGCGCAGCTACCGCACATTTGATGAAGACCAGTTTGCCTCTGTGACGGATGTCGTGGCAGACCCCAGCCAGCAGCTCGTGTACATCCTCAGCGGCAACAGCGTGTTTGTGCTCAGCGAAGACAGCTAGCCTTGTTCATGGTTTGTCACTTCTTTCTCTAACGTCGTTCCTACGCAACCTGGGTAAGCTACAGCTCGCTTATCCGACATTGGAACGGAGAAACACAACCATGCACTACAGAACATTACTATTGACGCTGGCGCTCCTGTTGGCGTTTGGCGGCATCGCCGCTGCCCAGGACGACGGCGCATTGACTCCTGCGGTAGAAGTGAGCAATCAGGTCTCGACGGATGGCACGGTGCTGATTGACCGTGCGGTAAGTGACGGACCCGGTTGGCTGGTCATCCATGCGGACAACGACGGTGCGCCCGGCGAGGTATTGGGCTTCCGTGGCGTGAACGCCGGGGAGAACGTGCGCTTCAAGATCAATATCGACGTGAGCGCGGCAACCCCGGTGCTGTTCGCCATGCTGCACTTCGATAACAGTGAGGTCGGCACGTATGAGTTCCCTGACGGCGGCGAAGGCATCGACGGTCCCATTGTGATTGATGGCAACGTGCTTGCCCCCACCTTTGCCATCGACGCCGTGCTGCCGCAAGATCAGTTCGTGCAAGACAGCACGGTAAACATCCCGGCAGTGGTCGCACAAAATGACGGCTGGGTGGTCGTCCATGCAGACAGCGACGGTGCCCCCGGCGATGTGCTGGGCGCGACGTTCGTAGAAGCGGGGCTAAACACCAACGTGCCCGTGGAACTGGACGCCGAGGCGACCGATACGCTCCACCCGATGCTGCACGAGGACACGGGCGCGAGCGGGCAGTATGAGTTCGGGCGCGTAGACGGTGCGGACTTGCCTGTTGTGGTGGAAGGCGTTGTGGCAACAGCGAACTTCAAGACGGTGCCCAGCGTAATCGCCAACCAGCAGATTGTATTTGACACGTTCGTTGCGGAATCTGTTCTCTCTGAGGGACCGGGTTGGCTGGTCATCCATGCGGATGGCGGTGGTGCACCCGGATCTGTAATTGGTGCGCAGTTCGTAGAGGCGGGTTATAACACCGATGTTGCCGTGTCGCTCAACACAGATGCAGGTATTACGCCGGTGGTCTACCCGATGCTGCACGAGGACACGGGTGCAGAGGGCGAATACGAGTTCGGTGAGGTTGACGGCGCGGACTTGCCTGTACAGGTCAACGGTAGTGTGCTCACGTTCCCCATGCTGGTCGCGCCGAGCTTCACCGCGTTAGCACAGCCCGTGCAAGATAACGGCAGCATCAACATTGCCACCGCGCTGATCGACTCCCCCGGTTGGCTGGTTATCCACGAGGACAACGGTGAGGGACGCCCCGGCGCGGTGATCGGCTTTGCACCGCTGCTCGCTGGGTTGAACGAAAACGTAGGGGTACTGCTGACCGAAGACCCCACCCCGACCGTGTTCCCCATGCTGCACTACGACACAGATGCGATGGGCGTGTATGAGTTCGGGCAGGTAGAAGGCGCGGATGCCCCCGTGCGCGTCGGCGGAGAGATTGTCGTCGGTCCGCTAGAACTGCAAAACGTGGAGTAATATTGCGTGGGGGCGCAAACGTGCTGCGTCCCCACTTGTAATGTCATCAGCTAGAACGGAATGTCGTTCATGTCCTCTGGCGGAGCAAAATCGTTGTCACGGGAGTAGTCGCCGCTGGCAACATCCACATCGCCGTCATCACCCTGCGGTGCCCTGCCTCCATCACTGAGGAAGCGCACTTCATCCGCAGTGACATCTAGCGATGCACGTGCTTCGCCATCACGCCCCGTGTAGGCGTTTGCTTCTACCTGTGAGGCGATCACAAGCACCTGCTTGCCCTTGCGCACATACTGCGCCACCACCTCCGCCTGCCGCCGCCAGCACGTCACGCGCCACCATGTGGTGCGCTCCTGGCGCTGCCCGTTCTGGTCAGTCCATGTGCGGGAACTGGCAAGGGAAAAGTCGGTAACGGCGATGCCGTTTGGCGTGTAACGCAGTTCGGGGTCACGCCCCACATTGCCTACGATTGTAATCTGCTGGTAAGTCATGTCTTGTCGTACTCCTTCAGCCGTGAACCCATTTCGGTTCACCAATCTCTTGTGATGTTAGAACTTTTATTCTAGCACGCTTTGCTGCGTGTGCGCGTATAAAACGGGTATAAATCGGTTTAGCCGCGCTTTTCGTCCAACAGCTTTTGCAACAGCTCTTTGACGACCTGCGGGTCACCCTTGCCCTTCATCGCCTTCATGCTCTGCCCCATCAGTGCGCCGAACACCTTGTCCTCGCCTTCAACGTAGCGCTGCACGAGCGCATCGTTTTTGCCAACCACTTCGGCGATGATCGGCTCAATGGATGAGACATCGGAGACCTGCTTCAGCCCCTTTGCCTCCACGATTGCCGCCGGGTCGCCGCCGTTGGTGAACAACTCCTGCAGAACGGTGTCTGCGCCTTTTTTGTTAATGACCTTCTCGTCGTACAGCTTGACGAGCGCCGCAAGCTGCTCCGGCTGTACCTGAATGGTTGCGATGTCCTCGGTGGAGACGTTGTCCGCGTTCATCATGGCAAACAGGTTGTTCAGCATCCAGTTGGAAACCGACTTCGCCTCTGCCCCGGCAGCAACCGCCGCCTCGAAGTAATCTGCCGCTGCCTTCTCGCCCACCAGGATGTCCGCCTCGTATGCCGTAATGCCCAAGCCGTTCATAAAGCGCGCTTTGCGCACATCGGGCAGTTCTGGCAGCTTGGCACGCACCGCGTCCACATCCTCCGCACTGTAGACCACAATGGGCAGGTCAGGGTCTGGGAAGTAGCGGTATTCGTCGGCACGCTCTTTGTAGCGTTGGATCGTCACCTTCTGTTTGTCTTCGTCCCAGCCCAATGTGGCAGATCGAACTGTGTCGCCGCTCTCGTAGATTTTGATCTGCCGCTTTGCTTCGTACTCAATGGAGCGCTGCAAGCTGCGGATGCTGTTCAGGTTTTTAATTTCTGTGCGCTGGCGGAACTCCGTGTCGTCCTCGTGCATCACGCTCACGTTCGCCTCAAAGCGCAAAATGCCCTTGCTCATGTCGCCGTGGTTCACGCCCAGGTAGCGCAAAATCGAGCGCAGCTTGCGGGCGTATGCCTCTGCCTCTGCCGCGCTGCGGATGTCCGGCTCGCTCACGATTTCCAGCAGGGGCACACCCGCACGGTTGTAATCCACCAGCGAACCGTCCCCCACATGGGTGAGCTTGCCCGTGTCTTCTTCCATGTGGGCGCGGCGCACACGGATGCGCTTGGTGGTGCCGTCTTCCAGTTCGATGTCAATGTAGCCGTTCACTGCCAGCGGGTGCTCGAACTGGCTAATCTGGTAGCCCTTGGGCAGGTCGGGGTAGAAGTAGCTCTTGCGGGCAAACTGGCTGAACGGTGGGATTTCGCAGTTAAGCGCCAGCCCGACCATCATGCCGTATTCCATCGCCTCCATGTTGACCACGGGCAGTGTGCCGGGGAACCCCAGCGACAATTCATCAACGGCGGTGTTCGGCGGCGCGGTGACGCTATCAACCACCGGGCAGGCGCTAAACATCTTGGAGTCGGTCAGCATTTCCGCATGGACTTCCAGACCGACAATGGTTTGCCATTTGCTCATGGGCGCGTGCTTTCTGTGTGTTCGGGGTGTTCAATGCGGGGGATTTTACCACAGGCGGGGGTACCGTAGGTAATGTGCGCAGGCTCACGCAACCCTAATCGTTTACCTGTTGTTGATCTTGCGAAACAGTCAGTACACTAAGTATGGTAAAAAGGCAAATAACATTGAGGTCAAAACCACATGGCAAACAACATCGTAAAGACTATCAAGGTCAATGACGGGCTGAACGAGGAAGCGCAGAAGGGCGTCGTTGAGCTGTTCAAGCGCACCCTGGCAGACCAGCACGTGCTGTTCATGAAGATGCGCAACTACCACTGGAACATCACCGGACCGCAGTTCATCGCACTGCATGAGCTGATCGAAGAGCAGTACGACCAGGTTGCCGAGGCAATTGACGATACCGCAGAGCGCATCCGCCAGTACGGTGACTTTGCACCGGGCACACTGGCGGAAATGCTGGAAATGACCCGCCTGACGGAAGAACCGGGTGCCGTGCCCACCGCCCGCGAGATGGTCGCTAACCTCGTGGCAGACCACGAAGCAGTCATCCGCCAACTGCGCGAAGATGCGGACACTATCGACGACGAGTACGACGACGTTGCCGCCGAGGACTACTACATCAACCTGATGCAGGATCACCAGAAGATGGCATGGCTGCTGCGTGCCCACCTGGAAGGCGAAGGCATCTAACGCCCGCTTCGCAATAGCTGGGGCACGGGTTCGCACCTGTGCCCTTTTCGTCCCCGCAACCCCCTGCCCCAACCACACAAAAACAACCCAGGTTTAACGCCCGTTTAATTCCGGTCATCGCCAGCGGAACTCATAGTTGCGGTGCTGATAACGCCACGCTTAATCGCGTTTGTGGACGTGCCGCTCATCGTCTGCTAATCTGATGGGCATGACGATAGCAACTACGGGATAGGAATCCAATGGCGACAAAGATCCTTGCCAAAATCAATGCGGCACGCACCATTACACACAAAGCAGGGCAAACGGTTTACCTGGGCTGGGATGAGCACGACTTCTGCTTCACCCGCCGAGACTTCATGTGCTTTGTAGATGTGCTGCGGCGCGGCAGCGGTGTGCTGTACGCTGCGTGTGATGGTTACATCGCCGTGCAAGTTGATGACGATACCCACGAAGTGTGGCTGCGCGATGTGTGCCTGCACCTCACACGCCGCGAGTACAATACGCTGTTGAACGCGGCACTCACGACCCAAACGCGCCTGTACGGCTTCCGTGCGGAGCCGCTGCCCAGCGCGATTGACGGCATTGACGTGAAGCAAATTGCAACCGTGCGCCCACCGCGTGCTGTCCGCTTTTACCCGAACTAGGCGGCACACATCCATGAAAACGTATACACGTCATCTGATTGCGTGCAACGACGACGATTGTAAAGACGGCGGCGGTGGCAAAAAGCTGCTGAAGGCGGCAAAGGGAATGCTGGGCAAGGACGCCAAGCAGATTAAGTGCTCCAAGGTGAGCTGCCTGGGGCAGTGCAAGCACGGACCTGTGCTCATTGTCTACCCGGATGGGGTGTGGTACCGCTGCCCGAACGAAAAGGCGCTGGCACGCATCGTGGAGCAGCACATCGAGCAGGGCAAAATCGTAGAGGAATACGTGCTGTTTGCGATGCCCGATACCCAAACTCAAGGGGCGAAGAAGTAAAAGTACACAACCAAGAACAGCACCAGCACCACCCAAAACACAGCCCGATTGAACGGTTCTTTCTCCACAGTCGCTTTCACTCTCGTGGGGTGGGGACGACACGCAGCAAGCGTGTGAGTTCCCGCCCGATAATTCGATACTCCCGCTCAATCTGGACTTGCACGGGTCCGTTAAAGGGCATCACTTTCACAACTTGGAAGGGGGTGCCCGGCGTCAGTTGCAGTGCTGCCAGGTATTCCAACCGATCTGCCGCGTGAGTGACGACCCGGCTAATGCAGTAGTGTTCCCCCTCTTCAACATCCGATAGCGGATTGCCCTGCAAAGGTGCGACAGTACCCGGTTCTTTCGCAATGGGGTAGCCGTGGGGGTCGTGTGTGGGGTAGCCTGCCAGTGCGTTCATGCGCCGGATGATGCGCTCATTCAGGTCGCCTAGTGTCATCTGCAGCGCCTCGTCGTGCACCTGATGCCAGCCAAACCCCATCACCCGTACCAAAAATGTTTTGATGATGCTGTACGGTCGCAAGAACAGGTGCGCCTCGCGCTCTCCGGCAGCGGTTAGGCGCACACCCCGGTACGGTTGATGGTCTATGAGACCGTACTGGCGCATGTGCATAATCATGCGGTTGACTGCGCTTAGCGTCACCAACATGCGGTCTGCAATCCGCTGCGTGCCGATGTATCCGTTTGTTTCGTCCTGGTCACTTAACCAATAGACGTGTGCCAAATAGCTGCGTACGACTGGCGTTGTTGATGGTTTGCTCATGGTGAACCTGCTTGCCGAACCCCGCGTGATGGGTGGTGTGCATTTTGGCTACAGTAGTTCATTCCACCGAGGTAAGTCCACGCATGGCATTAATCACACAATGTGCCGACAACAACTTGCTCTGTGAGAGAGGTATAAGCTGTGGTTCAACGGACGGGGAAATTGTTTTCGGGCACCGTCGTGTTATAAGTCGTTACGGGGCAACCCGTTTTAAGGTGGGGTTAATCTTACTCTTGGCAGGAGCGAAATTTGCAGGGGCAGGCGGGGGCACATGCCCCCAGTTTGTATTGCCTTAGCGCGGGAAGGTGTAGCGCACAGTGTACGTGATCACCCGCTCCTGCCCCGGCTCCACATCCACACGGAACTCAATCGTGTTCGAGTTAAGCTGCTCAAACTCGTCACTCGACTGTAAAATCTCCCAGTTGCTCCAACGGTAGAGCGTTTCTGGCACGCGGATTTGCACGGTTTCCGCGTCCTTGCGGTTGCGCAGGCGGATTTCGTAGCTTTCCTCAATTACATTGCTGGCAACAAAGTCAAACTGCGTTTGTGTGCGCTCACCCACCAGGTCGAACGCATTACCCAGGTAGATGTCTACCGTTTCGCCCTCTGGCGTGTGGTCGATTCGGTTCTCGCCGATCAGCAGCGCGGCACCATCCACGTCCTCCTGGTACACCCGGATGCGCCCGGCGGGCAGGTCTGCACCTAAGCCCCGGTCTTCCCCTGTGTTGAACTCCAGGTAGTTCTGCACGTCTGTGATGCCCGTGTTGCCGAAGCCTGCGTCCACGATGGGGCTGTTGTAGCCGAAGAACTGCGGACTGCCGTTGTACACGAAGTAGGTGGTTGCTGGCACACCCGCCCCGGTGACGAACTCTACCTGCTTGGTTTCGTTGTTGCCCACCGTCACGCGGCGGTTGATCTCGTACAGTTGGTACTCGAAGAACTCGCGCTGGGTCGCGCCGCGTGCCTCTGAGCCTGCCACGGCGGACTCTAACACGGCATAATCATCGAAGAACACTTCTTCCTGGGGGGCGCGGTTCACATCACCAGCGACCAGTTTCACCTGCGCATCGGTGTAGGCGGTGCCGCTGGTGTTGTCCAGCGTGACCCACCCGTTCAGGTCGAGGGCGCTGTTGTCCGTTGCCAGCAGCACGTTATAGTCTGCTGCCCAGTTGATGCCGCCCGTGAGGTAGGTTAGCTCGACCTGTTGGTCGCCCTCCAGCGCACTGTTGAGCGCCCAGCGCAGGGTGGGGCGGGTAATTAATCCGTCTGGTAGGCTGGGGAAGCGCACATCGCGGATGTCGCCCGTTTCCAGCAAGATCACGTTGTTGTCGCGCTCCCGCTGCACAATCACACTGCCGCCACGGGCGCTTAGCAGAATGCCCGCCAGTTCGGTGCCGTCGTTTAGCGTCATGCGGATTTCCTGGTCCAGGTAGCGGTTATACAGCGCCTCGGAGCCAACCAGGTCGTAGACGTAGTTCTGCTCTAGCACAACCGTGCCCAGCGGATCCGTCAGCGAGACAAAGCTCACCGAGGTCGGGTCAATCTGGGAGGCAACGTCGGAGAAGTCCAGAATGTTTTCCCCGGTGCGGAAGCGGAATGTGCGGCGGTCTTGTACCAGTGCTGTGCCCTGGTTGTAGATGGTGACGGCGACGCCGTCTGCGTTGGGGTCGGGTTCCTCGGTGGTGTCCTGTGCGAATGCCATGCCCGGCAGCAGCATCAGCGCGAGCAGGGCGAAAAAGAAAGATCGTTTCATCGTGCGTGTCTCCTGTATGGTTGGGTTAAACATCAAATGTAACAAGGGTGCCGTTTACGTCCACGGTGTACGACCCCTGCTCGAATGTGCCCAAGTCAATGGTGCTCTCGTAGGGCACGATGTTCATGGGGCACATCACATCGGTTTGCACATTGCGGTAGATTTCCACTATAACCGTGTTGCTGCCCTGCTGAATTTCTTCGACTATGGGGAACTCGCAGCCATCCTGAATGGTGCCGTTGACGATGAGTGTCGCCTGGGCGGGGATGGAGCGGGTGAGTTGTACCTGCACGTCATCAATGAGGATGGGCACACGGGCAGTGTCTTCCGGCGGTGAATCGGGGTTGGGGGATACGCTGGTGTCTCGTTGGACGCCAACGAACAGCGCCAACACCGCATAGACCAGCAGCAGTATCAAGCGGATCAGTAAATCCATGGGGGTCTCCTTGTGTAAACGGTCTGCATATGGTGACGATTCTCCGCTCACAATGGTTCCACAATCCGCGCAAATTGCCAAACCCCTTGGGGTATCGATTGCCCATTATCTCTATCGCAAATGGACAATCGCAGCGGGAACGAGGTTTTGTTGACATCGGTATTTACGACATGGGGCGCGTTGGTAGGGGTTTAGTGTGCCAAGCCCCAGGGCACAGCACGCCTGTGCCCCTACCCGACTGAACGAGAGCGCATGAACGTAATGGGTAATTGAAGGTATATTTTAATTGTTATGGTCTGCGAGTATGAGGGGGCCGGTACAAAGAGTAATTTCCAAAACCGATTAGTTTGGTTTAGGGGGCGAGTACGGCACCCAAATGTCCGCCAAGACGTGTGCCGTACCCGCTCAACCTTAATCTATATCCAGGTTAGCGGTGCTAGCGGAAATTAGCTAGCCGCTTCTTCCGTCACCATGCTCTCGTCACCATCAGCGTCCGCTTCGGCGTCATCTTCCTCGTCCTCGGCATCTTCGCCCTCAGCATCGCCTTCTTCTGCGTCGCCCGCGTCGCCTTCATCCGGCACGCCAAGCGCCTCCGTCGG